>JANWLQ010000023.1 GCA_025450725.1 Terriglobales bacterium | reverse complement strand
GCGTCCGTAATGCTGGGGCTGCCACCGCTCAAAACGATGCGCTGCTGCTTGAAATCGTAATCCACCTGTTCCGCCTTGGCTATGCGCCCGACCTGGGTCAACTCGATTCCGCCACTTGCCAATCCGCTTTCGAGGCCGCCTTTGGGGTTGAGTTGGACCGCCAACTTTGGTGCGGCCAAGGTGCCTTGGGCCGAGCTAAGTTTCACGCCGTCTTTATAGATCGCGGTATGCTTCGCCAGCTCGAACTGCAAATTTCCGGCCGCAATTGTTACCGGCTTGCCGTTCTGAGCCAAGTTGGTCGTCACGTGGCCGGTCGCCGTTAATGTCTGGGCAGTGGCGTTAATCGCCACTTGGTCGGCGCGCAGCAAGTTCGGCGACTGCATTAATCGCACGCCGCCGGTGAAATTGCCATGCGAACTCTTGTCGGCGCCGAGAGTCCAGTCCACCTGTTGGGAAGTAATCACTACCGTCCCCGTGCCCGCGGCGGCGATCGTTGCCATTCCGCCGCTTCGTTGAACCGATACGCCGCCCGAGGCGTGCAGACGCCCGCCTCCGTTCGCCGTGCCAACCCAGCGCGCTTGCTGCGAATGGAAGCGGGTTTGTGGGTCTTGCCCGGCGACGCCGCCGGTGAGTTCCACCGTTTGATCCGCGGCTGTGTAGGCAGCCTCGGCGGCTTTGACCTCTTGATTGCCTTGGGTAAGGGTTACCGCGCCGTGTTCCTCTGCCGCCGCCACCTGCCCCGAAGCAAAATGCACGGTCAGGTTGTCGCTCGTCCCACGCCGGTGGACCCGGGCGAGCGTCTGGGTCCAGACCACGTTGCCGCCGGCCTCGGCCAGCGTGGGATGCCCAGTCCCGTCCATCGCCACCCGCAAACGGTCGGCCATCGCACCCATTTCGGCCGAGCGTATTTCCGCCCTGCCCAGGGCCACGACGCTCGTCAACTGCGGCGATTTGCCCTCAGCCAGCGTGAAGCGCAACCCTGGTGCCGCAATGCTTTCCGGCTTCGCCGCCGCGACCATGAGTCGCGCCACCTGATCGGCGACAATCGCGGTCAACTGATGATCGGCGCCAAAAATGAAATTCACCCTGCCGGCCTGGAGCCGGTTCTCCGCCTGTTCGATTTCGACTCCGCCGCTCATCCGCGCCGCGCTGGTCGCGATGCGGTGTGCGGCAATGGCAACAAAATCCGCCTCCGCGCGTTCCGCCCGAGCGGTGACGCGGCGGCCCTCGTTCACATCTTCCATCGCCACATTGCCGGTCGCATCCATGCGCCGGAGGCTATCGTTAACTCCCTCGCCACCGATCGCAAACTCTAACCTATTGGCCGCCAACTTCTGCGCCCCGCTGGTCATGCGCGCGCCGCCTTCCAGCGTGATCGTCGCCGCATCCGCCGCCCCTTTCGGAAGCCGCGCCACGGTGGCGCGTTCGCCGGTGATCTCGACCGGCGGCCCATCCGCGCGCTGCCAGCTAATCGTCACCGTGCCCGCCAGTTCCAGCGTTCCCGTGCGGCTGTCAATGGCGGCGCGGGCCGCCGCGCCCTGCGCGCCGGCGTAGGCGAACTTCAATCCATTGGCGATGGTTCCCGTCCCTTGCTTTACGTTGTAGCTCAATCCGCCCGCATCCACCTGGATGGCGCCGTTGATCCCCGCATGCCGCAGCAGACTAATGTGGGTTTGCCCGTCCGCACCCAGGGCGCCCGTCGCCTCGTCGTAGCTGAACTCATCGCCGGCGATTTCGTCGGCGTCAACCCCGTCCTTGTCGTAGACCAGAATGCGCACCTGGTGCAGCACGTCGTGCCCGTTCTGGCGAAGCTTATCCGCACGGGCCGCCTGAATACGGAACACCGGCTTGCCGTGGTCGTCTTTTGAAATGGTCAAACCCGAGGCGCTCTGTTGAATGTTCAGCCCCAACAGCGCGGTAGCCGGAGGCTTCTCCGCCTCGTGATGACGACGGCCCTGAATGTACATCGCGAGCACCGCCAGCGCCGCCACCAGCAGTCCGGCAGCGAGCCACTGGCGCACCCGCGCCATTCGCTGGGCACGCCGCAGGAGCGGCTCAACTCGCGCATCGTTCATGGCGTAGCACTCACGACTTTAGTCTAACCGCTAAGGAGGCGCTAGGCGCTAATGGCCAGCTTGGGATCCACCCGCGTCGCACGGCGCGCCGGCAACAGACTTGCCAGCGCCGCCACCGCCGCCAGTACTACGGCCGCCACCAAATAGCTCAGCGGGTCCAGCGGACTCAACCCATACAGGAGTGCCGACATTAATTGCGTCAACAATGCCGCCAGCACCGACCCAACCGCCACTCCGATCAGCGTCAGCCGCAGCCCCTGGCCGACAACCAGGCGCGACACCGCGGCGGCATTGGCGCCGAGCGCCATGCGAATGCCAAACTCGCGCGTGCGCTGCGCCACCGACGATGCCATCACGCCGTAGAGTCCCAACATGGCCAGGAGCAGCGCCAGGATTCCAAATCCGCCCAGCAGAACTCCTGTGAAATGGGCGGGGAAGAGCGGCACCTGCAAGAAGTCTTGTATTGTTTGCACGTTATCGCTGGTCAGGTTCGCGTCCATGCCTTGCAGCGTGCGCCGCACAGTGGGGAGAAATGCGCGTGCGTCGCCTGACACCCGCACTACCATCGACGCCGGGGATTTCATGTCCACCAATTGGTAAATAAATTCCCGCGGTTGTTCGCCGAGGCTCCGGTGCTTTCCCGTCTCCGCCACGCCAATTACCTGGGCGCTAGGGAAATCCGTGTTGCCGGGGAAATTAATAACCTTTCCCACGGGCGACTGGTGGGGCCAGAACTTCTCCGCCAATTTCTGGTTTACCACAACCACCTTCATGCGCCCGGGCGTCAGGTCGTCGGCGCGGAAATCGCGTCCGGCAAGCAGACGGGTCCCCATCGCGGCGAAAAACTCGGGCGCCACGCGCGCCGTGTCCACGTCAAAACCGGGCTGTCCGGGCGGCGGCGCCATGCCCTGCGGCAGCAGATTGGTGTCACTCTCACCAATCTGCAGCGGCGGCTGATCAATGTAACTGGCGGCGCGCACGCCGGGCAGCGCTTCCACCGCTGTTGCGGCGCGTTTCATGAACTGTTCCGCCTGATCTCCTTTGTACCCCAGGCTCTCTGGGTCAACCGTCGCCACCACCACGTCGTGGGTGTCAAATCCGGGATTGATGGCATTGGCGTGCTGCAGGCTGCGCAGGCACAGCGTCGCCCCCACGAGTACGACCACGCACAGCGCTACCTCGGCGATGACAAACGTGTTGCGCGCCCAGGCCGAGCTTCGTCCGGTACCGGTTCCCTGCGTTCCCTCCTTGAGGCCCGACACGAGGTTCAACCGCGCCGCCTGGGCCGCCGGCGCCAGGCCAAATAGCACGCCGGTGACAATAGCCAAGAACAGCGTAAACAACAGCACGTGCGCATTCAAACTAAAATCCATCGCGATCGGAAACCCCGGCGGCCGGAGCCGCAGCAGCAGCGGTCCCAGTATTTCCGCCAGCCCCAGTCCCAGAACGGCTGAGATTCCGGCCAACACCAGGCTCTCTGCGAGCCCCTGCCGAATGAGTTGCCGCCGGCTGGCGCCGAGCGCCGACCGCACCGCCCATTCCCGGCGCCGCCCCATGGCTTGGACCATCAGCGCCAGGGCCGCATTCACGCAGGCGATGAGCAAAACCAGCCCCACCACCACAGCAAGAAGCCCCGTGCCTCCGCCCACAAAACTCCGAAAAGGTGCCGGGATCATGCCCACCGGCACCGCCAGACCACCAAACTCCTGCGGATCGGTTTTGGGGTTGGCCTTGTCCAGCCGGTGCTGAATCACGTCCATCTCCGCCGATGCCGCCGCCACGCTCACTCCCGGCTTCAGCCGCGCCACGGCAAAAAGGCCGTGACTGCCGCGCGATTCCAGCGTCCCTGGCGAGCCCAAGCGTTCCGCCATAGTCACGGGCGCCCAGAAATCAACCTTGAGGCCCGCCAATAATCCCTCAAAGCCGCGCGGTGCCACGCCAATAACCGTGAACGGAATGCCATTCATGTTCACCACTTGACCCACCGGGTTGGTCATGGCCCCCAAGCGGTCGCGCCACGCGCTGTAGGACAGCACCACTACCTGACCGCTGCCCGGCGTCGCGCCCTCGCTCGGAGCAAATCCCCGGCCCACCGCTGGCTGCACTCCTAGCATCGAAAAGTAATTCGCGCTCACCAGCTGCCCAGGCATCGCCGCCGCGTTGCCGTCCACGGCGAAATTCACCTCGGTCGCGGGATTGTAGAGCGCAATCCCGGAGAAACTATTGTTCTGCGCCACATAGTCGAGGTAGTCCGGATAACTGAACGGAAACTCACCCCCGAGCGGCGCGCCGGGGTCGGTGTCGTGAACGTAGACCTCAACCAGTTGGTGCGGCGAGGCCACCGGCGGCAAGCGCAAGAACAGTGCGTCGGCAAAGCTGAAGACGGTGGTATTGGCCCCAAATCCCAGCGTCAGCGAAAGAATCGCCGCCAATGACAAAACCGGACTCTTCAGCAAGACCCGAAATGACCGTAACACCATCCCCTATAATACGCAGAGTCCCTTCCATAGTTCCGTCACCGAACATGCCCCTCACCCGCCGCCTTCGCGAACTTCGCCTTCTTTACCAAGGCCTGCGCTCAACCGGGCATCCCGTGCAGGTGCACATGGTGCCTATGCGCCGCTGCAATCTCGCCTGCGGCTATTGCAATGAATACGACGACAGCTCGAAGCCCGTGCCCTTGGAAGAAATGTACCGCCGGGTTGACCATCTGGCGCGGCTCAAAACCAGTCTGGTGACCATCAGCGGCGGCGAACCGCTGCTGCATCCGGAACTCGATGACATCATCCGCCGCATTCGCCAGCGCGGCATGCTTGCCGGCTGCATTACCAACGGCTATCTGCTGGTCCAGGAGCGCATTGAGCGTCTCAACCGAGCCGGCCTCGACTACCTGCAAATCTCCATTGACAATGTCCAGCCCGACGACGTCTCGGTTAAGAGCCTCAAGGTGCTCGACAAGAAACTCGAGCTGCTCGCCCAGCATGCGCGCTTCGATGTCAATATCAATTCCGTCCTCGGTTCCGGCGTCAAGAACCCGGAGGATGCGCTTACGATTGCCCGCCGCGCGGTCCACTTCGGCTTTATCTCGACGGTTGGCATTATTCATGACGGCCACGGACAACTGAAGCCCCTCGCCGCGCATGAAGCCGCCATCTACGCCCAGG
>JANWLQ010000022.1 GCA_025450725.1 Terriglobales bacterium | reverse complement strand
TCGGGGGTGAAAATATCGCCGAGTTTGGCGCCGGCACGGGCCTGGCGCAGGCGGGTCGCGATGAGATGGCGCGAGGCTTCAAGATGCGCCGAGGAAGTGGTCGGCTTACGCGCCGGGACGGACTTCTCGGCGTCGCGGACCTGCTTTTCCAGCACAGCGACGCGGGATTCGAATTGTTTGAGGGTGGCTTGGTCAGCGGCGGGATTCGGCGTGGCTCCGGTTGCCGCCGGCGCCCGCTGCGCGGCGACGATGAGCGCCAGGCCGCTGCTCAGAGCCGCGATTGTCATCAGCGTGGCTATCGTCCTTGATGGCCTCATCCACCACGGTGGAAACAGCTTTTTTAACGGCATCTTTAACCGCCTCCTTGACCGCGCCTTTGACGGCGGATTCGACCGCGCGGCGATCCACGCGGCCGTTGGTCTGCTGTACGAACTCCTCCCGAATCGCGTCGGCCAGGGCGTGCGCGGGCGGCAGATTCTTGCTGATTGCTTTGGCCACCTTTTTTAACGCCTTTCGCCCGGACAATTCCGGAATCGCCGCCGGCTTTTCCGACGCGGATTGTTCCCAATCCTGATCGAATACCTTTTCGATGGCGGCGGCGGCTTTAAGGTCGTCCACAATGACGCCGATTTCGCGGCGGGCATCGAGTTCGGTGCGGCGCAGACTCTGGCTGCCGAGAAATATGCGCCGGTGGTCGCGCACCATGAGGCGCGTATGCAGGCGCAGGGGCGCGAGCTTATGGGCAACCAACGGGTCCGCGGTCTTAGTCTTGCCGCAAAACGTGCCGATGATGCGAACGGCCACCCCGGCGCGAGCGCGCTCCTCGATGAGCCGGACCATGGCCGCGTCCGCGAGCTCAACGTCGTAGATGAGCAACTGTTTGCCCGCGCCACGGATAAACTCGGCGAGTTCGCGGCGCGCGTTGATCGGGCTCACCACGAACCGGGAGCAGCCGGCACTGTAGGACTGGCGGGCGCAGTCGCATTCAAAAAGCCTCGAGGCTTCCTGCACCAGGGCGCGATTGGTGGTGATGATGCCGAAACTGCGGCTTTTGTCCACGTCGAGGTGGGTGTAGTTGTAGCTCAGCAGGTGCAGTTCGTGGCCGTCAACGATCACCATCTTGCCGTGGTAACGCTCGAGATCGTCGGCAGTGCGGGCGACGGTGATGCCCTTGGCCAGAAAGCGGGTCTCGAGCTTGCGCAAGTTTTTTTCACCACCGTGGTTGGTGAAGGCGATCAGCGCGGAAACTTTGACGCCCCGTTCGGCCGCGGCGACCAGGGCCTGTTCCAGTGCGGCATCGTCGAAGCGAAAGATGACGATTTCGATACGCTGTTGGGCGCGCTTAACTGCGGCGATGAGAGGTTCCAGGCCGTCGCCGGGCTGAATTAGGAGTCGCACGTATACCTCTTCCTGCGCTATTTGCCTGCAAATTGTCGGCCAAACGGAATGGCCTGGAAAATGCTTGCAGTAGTGCATGCGTCATTGGTTGGCTCACTGGGGTATCGTGATCGCCTTCGCCGCCAGCTGTGCAGGGCAAACGCGAGCGCCGGAAATATGGCATCTCCCGAGCGCCATTGACCACGAGGATTTGTTAGACGGCTCAGGCGGAACTTCGGGCCAGCCACGAGGGGACTTTACCTTTGAGAAAGAAGACATGAATGGGTCGAGCCCGAAGATTGTGGTTCGCGACCGCAATCACGTTAAATGGACAGTTAAGATGGGGCCTGAGGCCCAGCCTGAGACGGTGGCCTCGCGATTTGTTTGGGCGACTGGTTTTTTTACCCGCGAGGACTATTGGATGGACCGGATTCAAGTGCAGGACATGCCGGCCCACCTCAAACGGGGCGGCAACCTTGTGCACGACGGTGTCATAGAGAATGTGCGGCTGGAGCATATTCCCGACGGCGAAAAAAAGATGGGGGGGTGGAAGTGGCATGCCAACCCCTTCACGGGCACGCGCGAATTGCACGGACTCGCTGTGCTGATGGCAGTCATCAACAATTGGGATCTCAAGGATTCAAATAACTCGGTCTACCGGGACAAAGCGGGCAGTGAATATTACGCCGTCAGCGACCTGGGGGCATCGTTTGGCGGCAACGGCGAGGGGCTCACCGACGCGCGGTCGAAAGGCAACCTCAAAACGTATGAAACCTCGAAGTTCATCACGAAAACCACCGCTCGCTACGTGGACTTCGCGACCCCGGCCTTGCCTGACCCGCTGGACAACCTCCGGCTTCCGCAGGACGCGCACGAGCGCCTTGCGATGCGCTCGGTAACGAAGCACATCCCGCGTGCCGATGCGAAGTGGATCGGGTCGCTGCTGGGCCAGCTCTCGCACCAGCAAATTTGCGATGCGTTTCGCGCCGGGGGTTACTCGACGCCGGAGGCGGAGGCCTACGCCGCAATCATGGAAGAGCGAATTCGCCGCCTGCGGGAGTTGTAAGGGCTTTGATAGGCGCCCCCCGCCCGGCTAGCGCCGGGCACCCGCTTATGTGCAGCGCCGGCGCGGGGGCGTTAGCTGGCGAACAGCATCGACTGGGTTTGGCTGAGGCGGGCGTAGACGCCTTCTTTGCGGAGCAGGGAGGCATGGGTGCCGTGTTCGGCGACGGCACCGTCCTCAATTACGAATATGACATCGGCGCGCTCGACCGTGGCCAGCCGGTGCGCGACGACGATGGTGGTCTTGCCCTGCATTAAGCGATCGAGGGCTTCGAAGGCCAGGCGCTCCGATTCGGCATCGAGGCCGGTGGTGGGCTCATCGAGGATGAGCACGGGGCTGTCGCGGATCACCGCGCGCGCGATGGCAATGCGTTGGCGCTGCCCGCCGGAGAGTGTCACGCCGCGCTCGCCGACCACGGTGTCGAAGCCGTCGGGCATCTTGTCGATGAACTCGGTGGCGTTGGCCAGCTCCGCGGCGCGTTCGATATCACGGCGGCTGGCGTCGGGACGGCCGTAGGCAATATTGCGCCAGAGCGGTCCCTGGAAGAGCACGGTTTCCTGCAGGACGAAGGCCATCTGGCTGCGCACGGAAGCCTGCTTATAGCGGCGCACATCCACACCATCAAGTTTGACCACGCCGGTGGTGGGATCGTAGAAGCGCGCAACCATGCTGATGATGGTGGTCTTGCCGGCGCCGCTGGGGCCGACCAGCGCGGCGAGGCTGCCGGCGGCGATCTTTAGATTCACGTCGCGCAACACGGGCCGGTCCTCGTCATAGCAAAAATTGACGTTCTCAAACTCGATGGCGCCATGCAGGCGGGGGGCAACACGCGCCCGGGGCAGGTCAACCACGTCGGCATGGGTGGCGAACACCTCCTGAATGCGCTCCAAGCCGACCACCGCCTTGCCATAGTCGTCGCTCATTTGGGAGAGCTGCTGCATGGGCTTGTACATTTTGCTGAGATAGGCGAGGAACACAATCAGGCCGCCGGCGGTCAGCCCGCCGTTGAGCACGAGCACCGCGCCGAACCACAGCACCAGCGCCGTGCCGGCGGCCACCACCAACTGCACCACCGGATTCAGCTTGGCTTTCATTCCGCGCGCCTTCATGGCGATCTCGACGCCTTCGAGACTCTCCCGCTCGAGGCGCCGCACTTCGTAGTTTTCGCGGGCGAAGGCCTTGACCACGCGGATCGAATTCAGCACCTCTTGCAGCACGGAGACAATTTCGCCCTGCTTCTTGCGCATGGTGCGGGTGACTCTTTTAATCTTGCGGGTATAGACAAACACGATGGTGAACAGCACCGGTGCCACCGACAGGGCAATCAGCGTGAATCGCCAGTTCAGATAAAACATGACCGCCACCATGCCGATCAGAGTCATGGCGTTGACCGCGCCGGTCAGCAGGTCGCCGGTGATGAAACTCTGCACCGCGTCAATATCGTCAGTGACGCGGCTGATCAGGTCGCCGGTGCGCTTGCGATCGTGGAAGGAGAGCGAGAGGCGCTGCAAGTGGGCGTAGAGGTTGCGCCGCAGGGTGTGGGTCAGGTGTTGGCCGACGCTGGTCGTGGTGTATTTCTGTACGTAGGTGCAAACCGCCTCGCCCAGGGCGATGAGGAGCACCGCGAAGACGGCGGCCTCGAGCATCGCCATACGGCCGGGGCCGGAGAAGTGCCGGAGGATGCGGTCCATCTCGCCGGCGGAGGGTTTGGACTTTAAAACGTCGTCGAGGACGATTTTCAGCGGCCAGGGCTCGAGAAGGTTGAAGACGGCTCCGCCCACCACGGCCGCGAAACCGACCGCGAGTGCGCGCGCATGCGGCCGCAAGAGGCTCGCCCATTGGCCAGTTTTTTTCATCTTCCCCATCACATTGGATTCGGGAGGGGGTGGGAGGCGCGACACGAATCGCCGGTATGCAGAGTTTTTGCGCGTTCGCCGCCGCTAGGTGACGAGATCGGTCACCGGTTCGGCGGGACGGCGCGCGGCCCAGCGCGCATAGAAGCCGCCACTGGAGTCGAGGACGGCGGCCGCGCCCTCTTCGATCAGGCGCCCGCCATCCATCACCAGAATGCGGTCGGTGGCGAGGAGGGAGGCGAGGCGGTGGGAGATGACTAGCGCGGTACGTCCCTCGACCAAGCGGCGCAAGGCCTGGTTGAGCGCGGCTTCGCTCGCGGGGTCGAGATGGGCGGTGGCTTCGTCCAAGATCAAAATGCGGGGATCGCGCAACAAGGCGCGCGCGATAGCGAGGCGCTGCTTCTCGCCGCCGGAGAGCCCGGCGCCGCGCTCGCGCAGGCGGGTTTGCGTGCCTTGGGGCAGGCGGTTCACGAACTCCTCGGCTTGCGCGGCGATAATCGCGGCTTCGAGATCGTGCTCGCTGTAGCGGCGGGTGCAACCGTAGGCGACGTTTTCGGCAATGGTGCCTTCGAGCAGGAGCGGCTCCTGCAATACCACGCCGATTTGGGCGCGCAGCGCCGAGGGAGAGAAGTCGCCGAGGTCGCGGCCATCAAGGAGAATGCGGCCGCCGACCGGGGCGTGGAAGCCGAGCAGCAAATCCATCAACGTCGTTTTACCGCCGCCGGAGGGACCAACCACCGCTATCGTTTCGCCCGCTTCGACGGTGAACGTGACATCTTCGAGCGCATAGCGGGCGGGGGCGGCGTCGCTGGCTGGATAAAAGTAGCTGACGTGCTCGAAATGGATGTCGCCGCGCAGTCGGCTGGTCAAGCCGAGTGCCACGGCGACCGGGCCCGGCGTCGGGTGCGCGTGGCTATCGTCGAGGAAGTCGACTGTTACTGCCGCCGCCACGGACTGGCGCGCGACGGTGGTGCAGGTGGCCGCCAACCCGGCGAGCGGGCCGTAAAGCATGGTCGCGTACGTCGTGGCGGCGATCCAGGTGCCGGGAGTGAGGCGGCCGTCGAGCACCAGCGCGAAGCCGGCGACGCCGACGGCCGTGCGTCCGGCGATGGCGGTCAGGTTCTGCACATGGCCGTAGGTTTCCCCCACCCATACGAGGCGCCAAAGACGTTTGAAAATCAGCAGTGCCTGCAGGCGATAGGCGGCGACTTCGCCGGCTTCGGCGGCCACCGACTTCACCGTCTTGATGCCGCTGAGCACCTCGGTGACGCGGCTGTAGAGGCGGCTCCAGCCCTCTTGCACCACGGTTTCGTGGCGCACCGCTTCGCGCGCGCCGCGGGCGGTCGCCCACAGAAACACCGGCATGGGGGCCAACGCCAGCCACGCGAGGCGCGGCGACAAATCGAACAGCAGCGCGGTCATGATGGCCAGGTTCACCGCGTTGGGCAAGAGCGATTGCAGCAGATCGCTGGTGAGTTGCCCCACGGCGGCGATGCCGCGGTCGAGGCGGGTGAGCAAATACCCCGCCGCGCTCTGCTGGTGAAAACTGAGCGGGCGCTCGTAGAGAGCGCTCAGCACGCGGTGCGAAAGCTCGAAGCTGGCGTCGAAACGGACGCGATTCACGGCGCCCGCCTGCAAAGTTTGGAGCGCGCGCTGGGCGAGCAGCAAGAGCGCCAGCCCGGCGAGAATGTCCACACCGCGGTGCCAAAACGCGCCGCCGGACCTTGCTCCAGCGCCCGCCGCGGCCGCGGCCGCCACCATGAGATCGGTGAGGGTGCGGTAGAACAGCGGCTCCACGGCGCCGAGCGCGGCGATGGCGATGCCGACCACGAGGGCGGCCAGCGCGAAATATTTCTGCGATTGAAAAAGCCGCGCCAGCCGAAGCCGGCGCGGCGAGAGGAATGATGACAAGGAGAACACCTGCTGACGATTGCAGCTATTCTCGCCCGGCCTCTACATACGCACACTCGGGCTTTTCCCCCAGGTGGCGCAATCGTGCCTTGTGGGCTGCCGCGCGCAAGGCGGGGAATTACCGCGGGCCGGCGATGCGCGTTCCCGCCGTCTGTTTGATAAAGAACGCCGCCGTTATGGTGGTGGCGTGATTCACATTCAGATCGTCCGGGTAAACGGCCATGGCATGTCCATCGAGGTAGGTGTCGGGATAAAAGTACTCGAGCAAGTTGCGCGTGCCGGCGGGGCAGCCGAGACCGTTGGCGCAAATCGCGCCGACATGCATAACGCCGGTGGCGGTATTCAAGTAGAACGTCGGCACCGGCGCCAGCGCGTTCTGGCTTTGCGCCATGTACACGCGCCATTGCGCGGTGGAGGAATTGAAACTCGCATCGGGTGTGCCGTAGAAGAACACGTTGACCTTGCCGGCGTCACCCGCCACCACCCAGGGCTCGACGGTGGTGCGCAGGGCCGGGCCCGCGTTGACGATGACGGGGGTTTTCCAAGTGGCGCCGCCATCGGTCGAACTGGTCAGAAACGAATGCGACCCATCGCTATAGGCGATGTACAGGTTTCCGGCGTGATCGAGCGCCAGCGAGGGGAAGACATGGGCGATCGAAACGTTGGGCGGGCCATTGACCACGAGCTTGAGCACCCAGGTCTGGCCCTGGTTCACCGATTTCGCCAGGTAGAGCTGGCTTCCGGCGGAGGCGAAGAAGACGTTGTATACGGCGCCGTTCGAGGGATCCACGACGATATTGCCCTGGTCAGTGGGCTGCACGCCGAGCTCAGGCTTGGTGATTTCGCTGACGAAGGGGAAGGTCACGCCGCCGTCCATGGAGCGGGCCGCGTACAGGGAATCGGTGCCGCTGAGGTCCAGGCCGAGCTGCTTGGTGGTGATGTAGACGGTCTGATTGCCGTAATTTGCCAGCCATTGCCGGTCGTCGGCGGGAAGGGTGGAACCGTTAGGATTGCAAATCCAGGTGGTGCCGCTGTCGCTTGAGACGCACGTGGTGTTGCCGCCGAGCCAGAGCGAGGTCATCACCAGATTGCCGTTGGGCAGGGCGATCAAATCTTCGTCGCCGCCTCCCACGCCGGCGCCGACCAATCCCAACTGCGAGCCGGCGGCCTGGGCGCCGTCGGGT
>JANWLQ010000021.1 GCA_025450725.1 Terriglobales bacterium | reverse complement strand
TCGAGCAATTCGCCGCCTGTTGCGCAGCCGACATCGAACCGCTCCGCGCCACCTACAAATCCGGCGCGACCATGGCCGAAGCCTTCCGCGGCTTGCTCGAACACTGGTTCGCCCCCTGGGGCCTGATCGTCTTCGACCCGATGGCCAGCACCGCCGCCCCGCCGCTCTGGGCCGGCTACTACGCCGCGGCGATCGAGCGCCAGCCCGAACTCTCCCGCTTGCTGGCCCAGCGTTCGGATGCGCTGATGGCTGCCGGCTACGCCGCGCAGGTCGAGCACAATCCGCAATCAACCTTGCTCTTCTGCGACCGCGACGCCGCCCGCCGGCTGCTCCGTGCTCCGATTTCTGACGATGACCGCGCTTTGGTTCGCGACTACCCCGCGCGCGTCTCCCCCGCCGCACTGCTACGCCCCGTTCTCCAGGACGTCGCCTTCCCCACGCTCGCCCAGGTGACCGGACCCGCTGAAACCGCCTACCTCGCTCAATCGGCGGTGCTATACCAGGCATTAGGAGTGCGCCAGCCCCTGGCTTGGCCCCGCGCCAGCGCTACGCTTCTCGACCCGCGCGCCCAGCGCCTCCTCGCGAAATACGAACTGACCGTCGCCGACGCCTGGTCCGACGATCTCGAAGCCCGCCTCGCCCGCCACGCCATGCCGCCCGGAATAGACCAACAAGTCAGCCTCATGCGTGCGCAATTCGACCGCGAGTTTGCAATCCTTGAAGATGCGCTCCGCACCCTCGACCCAACCCTGGTGGACGCCGCCCAGGGCGCGGTGCAAAAGATCCGCCACCAACTCGAGCAACTCGAAGCCCGCGTCGCCCGCAGCCACGCCCGCCGCACCGGCGAAATCGCCGCCCACGCCCAGCACCTAAGCTCCAGCCTATTTCCGAATCGCCACTTGCAAGAGCGCTGCCTCGCCGCCGCCAGCTTCACCGCCCGCTACCCCGACCTCCCCGAACGCCTGCACACCTCTCTCGACCCCACCGAACACGCCCACCAGATCATTCCGCTGCTCTAGACGAAAATCGAAACGCAGGCATCCACCGAGTCGCAAAGGGAGGCGAGCCTCTAGCGCTTAGAACTGGCCGCGCTCCCCGCCGGCTGGGCGTTCTTCACGTACTTGTTGAACCACGTGTCCATCTCCCAGATCACGTGCTCAATCGTCTCCTGCGCCAAATACCCGTGCGCCTCATACGGCAGATACACGAATCGCACCGTCCCGCCGAGCCCTTGAATCGCGGCATACATGCGCTCGGACTGAATCGGAAACGTCCCGCTGTTATCGTCCGCCATGCCGTGAATCAGCAGAATCGGCGCCTTGATATTCTGCGCGTAGAAAAACGGCGACATCTTTTCGTACAGTGGCGAGTCATCCCAAAACGTCCGCTCTTCGTTCTGAAACCCAAACGGCGTCAACGTCCGGTTATACGCCCCGCTCTGCGCGTTCCCGGCCTTGAATAGGTTCGAGTGCGCCATCAGGTTGGCGGTCATGAACGCGCCATAGCTGTGCCCGGCCACCCCCACCCGGTTCGCGTCAATAAAGCCCAGCCGCGCGGCTTCGTTGACTCCGGCGGTTGCGTCCTCGACCAGTTGCTCAACGTAGCTGTCATTGGCATCGCGCGCATCGCCATCCTTGCTCAGAATCGGCATTGTCATGTTGTCCAGAATCACGTAGCCGTCGAGCGCCAGGTACAGCTCCGAGTACCCCGTCATGACGGTAAAGCGATCGCTCGACCCCGTCACCTGGCTCGCCGCCGCCGCGCTTCCGAACTCCGCCGGATACGCCCACACAATCGCTGGATACCTCGTCCCCGGCTGATAATCCGGCGGAAAATAAACCATTGTCGAGAGCTCGACCCCATCCGACGGCCGCTTGTACTTGATCAACTGTTTATGAATCCGCCGCACCTGTGGCACCGGGTCGGCGTAATGCGTCAGCGCCCGTCCCAGCCCGCTCGCATGCGGCGCGGTCACATAGTAGTTCGGCGGGTCCGTCTGGCTCTCATGGCTAATGACAAAGCTCGACCCGTTCGGCGTCAGCAAATCGGCGACCGTCTCGTAGCTTCCGGCGGGGCTCTGGAACAACCGTTCCGCCTTCAGCGTCTGCGTGTCGAAGCGATCCAGAAACGGATGATCCCCCGTATCGCTCGCCCCCGCGCCCTGCAAATAAATCGAGGTCCCATCCTCCAGAAACACGCCCCCGCCTCCACCGCCGCGGCCACCGCCGCCCCCGCCTGTGCCGCGCCCTGCGGCCGCGCGCCCGAACGCCGCCACCGGCGTCCCCGGGTCACCGTACCGGTCCTGCGGCGGACGATCCCACACCAACTTCATGGAATCATTCGGATGCGACGGCGCAAAAAAGTACGCCCTCGTGCCCAGCTTCCGATCGTTGTCGCGCAAGATCGCCAAATCGCCCGACGATCCCCACTCGATGCCGGCAAACCGCCGTTCCGTCTTTAGGTATTCGACTCCGTCACCCTGATACGGCGCGGTCAGCATCATCACTCGGTCTCTGAAATCGGCCTTCGCGTTGCTGTCGCCGCCATCGAGCGCGACTTCATACATAATCGTCGCCGGCTGCATCGGCTGCCACGCATACCCGCGCGGACCCGGTTCAATCATCCCCCTCCGTCGCGTCCCGCCCATCGGTTGCTCGCGCAGCGTGCGCTCGAGATGCCCCGACATCGCCCAGATCTCGATCACCCGTGGAAACTGCGAATCCGGAATCAGATACGAGTACGGCCGGTGAATGCGGCTCACGAGCACGTGGTGGCCGTCCGGCGAAATGCTGTCCTCGGCGTAAATGCCCGGCTTCCCGATCGTCGTCGCCGCCCCCGTTGCCAGGTTGACCGTGGCCAACTGCGACGTCGCATAGTAATCAAACAAATCCTCATCGTGCGGATTCTTCAGCAAGTCCTCGTACGTCGCCGCCGGTATCGCCGAGCCGTCGCTCTCACTCACCGTCGGTCCCAGCGGCACCGCGTTTTCCTTCGGCGCCTCGCCCCGGCCGGCCGGCACCAGCTTGCACAGAAGGCCGCTCGAGTTCGGTAGCCATTCCACCGGCGCCGCCATCACCGCGTTCAAACGCACGCCTGGCACCTGGTGCACCTGCGCCGTTGCCACATCGCCCACCCAAAGCTGTATGCCGTGGGCCGTGACGTTGGTGAAGGCGAAATGCTTGCCGTCCGGCGACCACACCGGAGCCGTTATATGCGTCACCGTGGCCGGCACCGCCACCGCAACTGACGATCCATCGGCAATCTTTTCGATCCGCAGGTTGCGCACGCGCGGCGAGGCGTGCAGCCCGTTCGTCGCCGGATCAATCCGTATTCCCGCGATGCGCAGCATCGGCTGCGCCAGATCCGCGATGTCCGGGTTCGGCACGGCGTCCATCAACAGCATCGTGTCCCGCGACGGACTGATGGACGCCCGCGGCGGCCGCGCCGCCGTCACCACGTCCAGAATCGCCTGTGACGGGCGCTGATATTTCACCACCGCCTGCGCGGCCAATCCCGTGGCCGAAGCCGCCAAAACCACCAGTGCAACACGAATGTTGGATATACGCATAATCGTCATAACCATGCCGCCTCCCGGCGGTGGATCAATCACGGTGCATATGTTATCCCAAATCCTCCTGCGGGCATCCCTTATCCTTAAAGCATGGAAGGCGGCGGCCGGCAATCACTCGGCGCGGGCTTGCTGCTGGGCCTCGCGCTCGGCTGCAGTTGGCTCGCCCGCCGCGTGCCCCAGCTCACCGTCCGCGTCGTTCTCATCATCGGCGCCGGCCTGCTGACCCTCATGGCCGCCGCCTTAATTCTCTCCCTCGGCGGCGGACGCGGCGGCAGCCTGCGCTGGCGCCAACGGTTAGAGGCCCCCTTCGCCTCCGCCGGCATCCCCTTCTTCGCCCTCCTCGTCATCCTCGCCGTCGGCGCCATCACCTCTGGCAACAACCTGCTCTATTTGCTGGTCAGCGGCCTCCTCGCCGCCCTCGCCGTTTCCGGCCTCGTGGCGGCGCTCAACCTCAGCGGCATGGTGCTGCGCTTCCGCCTGCCCGATGAAATCTTCGCCGGCCAGCCCGCGACCGTGGCCTTCACCTTGAGTAACGACAAGGGATTTTGGCCCGCCTACTCCCTCACCGTGCAAGCTTCCGCCGATCCCGAGGATCACGACAGTCAATCCGCCGAAATGGAGCCGATCTATTTCGCCTACGTCGCCCGGCGCCAAAGCTTCACCGCCGAAAGTACGATCATCTTCCCCTATCGCGGCACCTACGCCGCCACCGCCTTTGCTCTCAACACCCGCTTCCCGTTCGGCCTTCTCAATCAACGCCGCCGTTTCCAATCCAGCGAGCGCGAGCAGCCTACCCTTGTGTATCCGAAACCCCTCGCCGTGCCTCCCGTTGCCTTCGAACACCTGCGCGCCGGACGCGAGCTGGCCCGCGAGGGGCGCGGCGACAGCCTTGAGCTCTACCGCATCCGCCCTCTGCAAACCGGCGACAGCGCCCGCCACGTGTACTGGAAAGCCAGCGCTCGCGCCGGCACCTTGCAGATCCGTGAATTCAGCCGCGAGCAAGCCTCGCGCCTCCGTCTCCGCCTCGCCCTCCCGCCCGGCTCGGACCCGGCGATAGTTGAGCCCGCGCTCGGCCTCTGCGCCGGATGGCTCCTCGCCGCCGAGCGCGCCGATTGTTGGCTCGAATTCTTGGGCGAGAACGCGCCCGGCTTGTGGCTGCCACCCGCTCCCGCCCGCCGCCACCACTCGCTCGTGCTCGACTATCTCGCCCGCGTCAACGCCGCCGCCGGCTGGGTCAGGCCCGCCGGCGCCGCGCTCGACCCCGACGTGGTCGAGTTTTGCATTGATGGTGCTGGTGCCGTGCCCTTAGTAAAAGATCAGTAAGTGCTGATTGATCACGCCGATGCCGGTCAAATCGGGCGCCTTCGCCAGCCCCGTATAAATGCCGATCCCATTGCCGCCGGTCTGATCCGTGATGACCGCGCCGTATTTCTGCATCGCCTTCATGATCGCTTTCACCGCCGTCGAAACGCCGCTCAACGCATCCACGTTGACGGAAGGATCAAACACCAGCTTCGCGCCTTCGCGAAAAATCGCGCCTCCCACCGTCCCGTCCGTCTTCGCCGCCGGCGCTTGGGTTCCTACCTGGTTGCTGTTCATACTGCCCGGAACCACCACGTTCAGCGCGTGTTGAAGGCAAGTGTCACAGTCGAGCTCACCCGGCATGATCCCGCCCGCGAGGCCCGAAATCTCGGCCGCCGTCGTCCCCGGCGTTCCGTTGCTCGTCGCCAGATTGCCGCTCACGATTTGTCCCACATTGGTGCTCGTCGGATGTCCGTTGGCGTCAACGTAGAGCTTCCAGAAATCGTAGTAGTCGCCCGATGCGGTGTTGACGATCACCAGGTGCCCGTCGTTCGCGCCCCAGCCGCCGACCGACGGCCAGTAGCCGGAGGGCGGGTTCGGTACACAAATGTGGTCGCCAAAGTTGTACTGCAAGGTATCGGTGAAGTTGGTGCAGCCATGACTGCCATCGGTCGTCTCGACCGGATAGTCAAATCCGCCATCGTGGGTGTTGAGCCCGACCGGAAATCCGCTCACCATGCTCGAAATATTTAGCCCCGTCCCACTCGCCGGACTATAAAGCCAGGCCGCGCCGGCGGCCGCAAATAGTTTTGTCGCAGCCGGCGGCGCCGGTGGCGGCGGCGGCGGAGGAGGAGGGGGAGGAGGAGGCGGTGGCGGAGGGGGAGGAGGCGGCGGCGGCGCCGTAATCGTGACCGTCGCCGTGGCCAGCGCCGCTCCGCCGCTCGCGCTGGCGATGCTGACCGTGTAATTCCCCGGCGTCTTCCCCGCCGTATATGAATCCGAGAACGGAGCTGCAGCCGCGGCTACCGCCCCTCCCGTCGCCGACCATGCGACCGAGGCAGGGGCCGGCCCCTTGAAGGAAGCGGTAAAAACCTGCGCCTGTCCCTCGGTCAATGAAATAGTCGCCGGCTGCAACTGCGCCGAAGTCGCCGGCGCCGGTGATGCTGCGCTCGCGCCTGTACTAACAGGCGCGCCGCCGCAGCCTCCCATCCCAAGGGACAACAGCAAAATACCAAAACCAGAAAGCTTTAAACGATTCACAGTCGGGCCTCATTTCCAAACGAGGCGGCGCAATCAGTGAATCGAGATTAGGTCTATCGAATGAGTCCCACCATGAGCCAAACGACTGCCGCACACCAGAAAAAACCCGTAGCCAAACTTGGCTACGGGCCTGAGAACATTCAAGACTTGCAACTATGGAATCAGCAAGCTGCCAGGGATTTTGGCATCAAGCGTCGCGAGTCTGGCGTCGCTTGAGTTCTGATAATGCACGGCCCCGGCGCTCGCTTTAGTAAAAAATCTGCAAGTGCTTTCCGACAATATCGAAGCCCGCCAGATCCGGCTGCCACGGCAACGCGGTGTAGATGCTAATCCCATTAGCGCTCGTCTGGTCGGTGATCACTCCGCCGTACCGCTGCAACGCGATCAATATCGCTTTGGTCGCGGTCGAGGCCTGCAGCGCATCCACGTTAATGTTCGGGTCGAAACGAATCTTCGCGCCTTCGCGAAAGATCGCCCCATACGCGCCGCCATCCGTCTTTTGCGCCGGCGCCTGCGAGCCCACCTGGTTGCTGTTCATCGAACTTGGCACGACCACGTTCAGCGCGTGCTGAAGGCAGGTCTCGCAGTCGAGCTCGCCGGGCAGAATATCGCCCGCCAGCCCGCTGATCTGCGCGGCGGTGGTTCCGGGAACGCCGTTGCCGCTCAGGCTCCCGCTGATAATCTGGCCCACGTTGGTGCTCCACGGAACTCCGTTGGTCGCGCCCAGCTTCCAGAATTCGTAATACGTCTGGTGGGCCGTATCCACCACGACCAGGTGGCCGTCGTTCGCACCCCATCCACCAAACGACGGCGCAAACCCGCCCTGCGGATTAGGCACGCACACTTTGTCGGTCCATCCGTAAACACCGTAATCGGTGAACGTGGTGCAGCCCAGGGAGCCATCTGCGTACTGCACCGGAAAATCGAATCCGCCGTCATGCGTGTTGAGCTTGATCGGTATCCAGCTCGTCATTGCTGAAATATCCATCCCGGTCCCGCTCGGGGCCGTGCGCAGCCACTGGGAGGTGGCGCTGGTGAACAACGTTGGTGCCGCGCTGGAGGATTGTGCTCCACAGCCCAGACCAAGGGTGAGAAAGCCCG
>JANWLQ010000020.1 GCA_025450725.1 Terriglobales bacterium | reverse complement strand
TCGTCGCGCCTGGCAGCGGCCCTGCGAGCGTGCCAGTGGTGGTGACCGATGAGTTGGGTCAGCCGATCCCCGGACTTACCAGCGCCGATTTCCAGGTGCGCGACAACGGCAAGCCGGTTACCGTGTCTGTGCGGGAAGTGTCGCGTCCGGCGGCGGAAGCCAATGCCGCCCCGCGCCAGCGTTCGATCACGCTGCTGTTTGACGATCTAAGCTCCTCCACCGACGCGCTCAATTGGGCCCGCCGCGCCGCCGCAGACTACGTTGCCAAGGGCTGGGCGTCCGGCGACCGGTGGGCCGTCTTGACTACGTCCCATACGCTTCAGCTCCCCTTTACTAGCGATCGCGCCGCCGTCACCGCCACGCTCGCCCAGGTGACCAGCCAAGGCACCGCGGCTCAAGCCGTTCAACTCAACGCCCGCGCCAAGACCAACGTTATGCACGGCGGCGGCAACGCCGACGAGCAGGCGCAAACCATCTCCTCGCATACGTTGGACGGCATTGCCTCAGCTATTGACTATGCCGCCTCTCAACCGGGCCGATCGGTGTTGGTCTTCACCTCGACTGGCTTTGCCACCGATTTCGCCGCCAACGGAACCAATCTCAACGATCAGCTCGATCGCTTGCGTGTCAGCGCCATACGCAGCGGAGTGACCGTCGAGGGGATCGATCCCGCGGCGCTTGATCCCAACAATACCGCCCTGCGGTGGCAGACCGAAACCAATGTGCTCTCCATGCTGGCCAACAACACCGGCGGCGTCATGGTCGAAAACCGCAATGAACTTGAGACCGCCTTCGATCGCCTCGCCGGCGGCTTGACAGTGAGCTATGAATTGGCCTTTGCCCCCGCGGCGGCGAAGGCCGATACGAGCTTTCACCACCTGGAAATCGCCGTCAATGGTCACCCCCAGGCCCGCGTGCGTGCGATCCCCGGCTATTTCCTCAGCACCGGAGTTAACGACGGCATCGCCGGACCCCCAGCGCTGGAGAAAAATCTAGCACGCTCTCTCAACGGCGAGGCGATCGATCAACTCCCGGTCGAAGTCAAAATGGCCGCTTTACAACCTGCTGCCGGCGAACTGGGCGGTGTGCGGGTTGGGATGTTGATCAGCCCTCGGCAGCTGCCGTTCAAAACCGTCAATGGTAAGCAACACGACCAGTTGCGCGTGATCGCCCTGCTCGACGATGACCACGGTATCGCCGTCGCGCGCGACGGCATCATTGACCTCAACCGGAGCGCTGCCACACGAAAAAAGCTCGACACCGATGGCATCAATGCCGCTCTCGACCTTCCAGTGGCGGAGGGCGTTTACCGTCTGCGCGTTATTGTGCAGGAAGCCTCGACCGGCGCCACCACGGTACTCACCCGCAAAGGTCTCCGTCTGCAGCGCTAGGCTCAAATCCAAGCCGCACCGGCTCTATTTCCAGGCGCACCCCAAACCGTTGCTCGACCGCGGCCTGCATCGACTCCGCCAGCGCCATCACCTCGGCCGCGGTGGCGCCGCCGTAGTTCACCAATGCCAGCACATGGTGACTTGAGATGCCGGCGCCGCCGGTGGGCGGGCGATAGCCTTTGTTAAAACCAGAGCGCTCCAACAACCAAGCCGCTGAAATTTTTCGCAGGCCGCCTGTCGCCGGATACGTGGGCGGTGCGGAGCCGGCCGCGGCCATTATCGTCGCGATCAGATCCGGCGCCACGGTTGGATTCTTGAAAAACGATCCCGCGCTGCGGCTCTCCGCTCGGCCGGCTTCAAGCAACATGGCCTTGCCGCGGCGAATCTCGATCACGGCCGCCCGCGCCTCGGCCAGCGTCGCCGGCTTGCGATCCGCCAATTCTGGATAAACGAGCGTCGGCGAGCCGTCTGGACGAAGCTGAAAGATTACTTGGCTGATCAGAAAACGCCCCCTATCCTGCTGGTTGAATCGGCTGGCCCGATAGGAAAAACCGCACTCGCCGGCGCCTAGTTCGACCCATTGCGCGGCGACGGTGTCCCACGCCCTGACCTGCTCGATCGTCTGTGCCACCTCCTGGCCGTAGGCGCCCACATTCTGCACTGGCGTCGCGCCCACAGTGCCGGGAATGCCGCTCAGGCACTCAATACCCGCCAGCGAGCGTTCGACGCTCCAGGCCACAAGACGGTCCCATGGTTCGCCGGCCGCGACCGCCAGCCGCCCGCCGCCCAGATCAATGATGCCGCTGTGCGCGAGGCGAATCACGACCCCGGCAAAACCGGTGTCGCTGACCAGTAGATTGCTACCGCCGCCCATGGCGAACCAAGGGCAATCCTGGGCGCGGGCGAATTGCAGCGCGGCCGGGATGTCGCCCTCCGCCTGGGTCTCGATTAGCCAGCGCGCCGGCCCACCCACGCGCAGCGTGGTGCGCTCCACCATCGAAACCTCGGCCTGTACGTGCACCCAAAAAGGATAGCAGCCTCAAACATAGTCGGAACACGACATGTAATAGCCGCAGCGCGCGCAGCGCAGCTTACAACCACGTTCCTCGAGTCGCTGCGAACAGTTGGGGCAGTACAGCATCGGCTCGCTGGCCTCGGCGTTGGGCGGTGGGTTGGCCGGCTCCTCTGTCATCGCAATGGCTTTCTGCCGTACCAGAACAATGAAGCGCACAAGGCGACGAACAACGCCAGGGCTGACAGACTGCTGGTCGCGAGCGCCGAACCAATGATGCGTGGGCCGATGGCGAACTGTCCATGACCAATACGCCCGGTGGCTTCGAGATACGATATTGCTGCGGCAACGAGCCCAAACACGGCGGCGCCCGCGATTAGGCCGCTCGAATAGAGCGCTCCGCTACTGGTTTCGCTGTCGCTTTCCGCGCCGCCCGGCCGGCTTTGCTCGGCCAGCCACCGGACAGCGCCGCCAATGAATATGGTGGCAGTCGTCCCAATGCCGAGATAGCTGCCGACCGCAAATGCCAGCGAGCGCACGCCCAGAAGTTCGACTCCGATTACCAGGAACACCCCAATGAGAATCAGCGCCCACGGCAGTTGATGCCCGAGCAGACCGTTGATGATGGTCGCCATCAATCGCGCCTGAGGCGCGGCCACCTGCTGCGAGCCGATCCCTTGCACCCATTGGATCTCGATGTTGCCGGACGCCGGATTGTACAGGTACTTGCCATCGGGAATGGTATGCGAGCCAATAATGTTCAGTTCCCAATACTTGCGCAGCGCCGTCGCCGGAAGTGTTCCCTGCGGCAGGCTGTAGTTGGCGTTCTCAATTTCGACGCCATTGACCGGCTGATGGGAGGCGAGCGCGGGCATGGCGATGGTCTGCGGTTGAAAGGACGAGTAGGCAACGTTGAGAAAGGGGACCGTGAGCCCGACCACCAGCACCGAAGCGACCACACCCACCATGAGCGTGACCTGCTGCTTCCACGGGGTCGCGCCCACTAGAAATCCTGTCTTTAAATCTTGTGAGGTGGCGCCGGCAATGGCCGAGGCGATGGCCACCGTGCCACCCACGCTGAGCGCCAGTGCGGCATAGAGATGCCCGGTCCAGCCGGCGGCAATGAAGAAGAGGCAGGTCACAACCAGCGTGGCAATCGTCATGCCGGAGACCGGGTTGCTGGAATTGCCGATCAGCCCGACGATGCGGCTCGACACGGTGACAAAGAAAAACCCGAACAGCACCACCAAAAGCGCGCTCAGCACATTGCTGAACCAGGCGGCGTGCGTGTTGTAGCGGAAGGCGAGAATGGCCCACATCAGCACACCCAGCACAGCCGCGCCCGCGAGCACAATCCATTGCGGCAAGTCACGCTCGGTCCGCGGCAGCGCGCTCGAGACGATTGCGCCGCCGGCCGCGCCCTGGGTGCGCACGCCGCGAAACGCGGCCACGATGGTGGGCAGCGTTCGGATCAGCGTAATTAGCCCGGCCGCCGCCACCGCCCCGGCGCCGATCGGGCGTATGTAGGCGCTCCAGACTTGATCGGCGTTCATTTGAGCAATGGGGATGGTGGAGGGAAAGATCGCTCCCGCGAATTGGCCGCCGAAAAACTTGATCGCGGGCGCTATGACCAGCCAGGAAAGTACCCCGCCGGCAAACATTGTTCCGGCAATTTTCGGTCCAATGATGTAGCCCACTCCCAGGTATTCCGGTGTCACGTCGGCGCGCAGGCTCGCACCCGGCAGCCAGCGCGGATCGTAGGTTGCCGTGCCCGGCCAAAACTTCAGTGCATCCATCAGAAACTTGTAGACACCGCCGACCGCCAGTCCCAGGAACACCCGTCCGGCGAAATTGCCGCCCTCCTCGCCCGCGCGCAGCACGTCGGCACAGGCCGCGCCCTCGGGGAAGGGAAGCACGCCATGCTCCTGAACGATCAAATACCGCCGCAGCGGAATCATGAACAAGATGCCCAGCCAGCCCCCAATCATCGCCAACAGGAAAATACGCGAGTACTCCAGCGGAAAACCGAGGAAAATCATTGCCGGCAATGTGAAAATCACGCCCGCCGCCACCGATTCGCCGGCCGACCCGGTGGTTTGCACAATGTTGTTTTCGAGAATGCTGGAGCGCCCCAGCTTCTTGAACAAGCTGATGCTCAACACCGCAATCGGAATGGACGCTGACACGGTCAGCCCGGCGCGCAGCCCGAGATACGTCGATACCGCGCCAAACAAAATGCCAAACCCAATGCCGAGGACTACCGCCCGCACTGTCAACTCGGGCATCACGGCCGCGCTGGCGACGTAAGGCTGGAAATTTTTTGCCGGCGCAGAGGGTGGTCTCTTGGTGGTCATTTATTTCCGTTGTGTGGGCGAAGGTAGCACGAAAAAAGGCGAAGAAGAACCAAAACCGGATTGGACTGGTCTAACCCAATTGGGTATCTGAAGATTTCGCACCAGTCTGAGGCAACCATTTGATAACCCCCGGTTTTAAAGTGGAAAAGCCCTTACATAGGGGATGCGACCTGTTGAAATCCGCCAAAGCCCTCGCCAATCGCACGCAACCGCTATCGGCCCCACGGAAGGGATTCAAGAAACGAACACAAGTGCAACAAATTCAGCAGCTTGCGGTCAGCGCTGTGGGGCGCGCCGGGCCCGTTGCCAAGCATATTCCGGGGCCAAATGCGCGGCTGTGCCCAGAGGATTTTCACCGGATTTGCACAGTTGCTGAAATGTTCGGTTCCTAGTGAACCTCGGGCCGGAGTGGAATTTCGCGATCCAGTCGAGTCACCAGCACGTCAATTCCAGCCCCGGTGTGGGCGCTGACCAACACCGTATCCGCAGGCAGCGATGGCGGGGGATTGGGTAGCAAATCGGACTTGTTCCAAACCTGGATTTGGGGAGTCGCCCCCACTCCCAGGTCATGGAGCACCTGTTGTACTTCGTGGAGATGGCTCTCGCGGTGAGGAGCCGTAACGTCGCTGACCACCAAGATCAAGCTGGCGCGGGTTACCTCTTCCAACGTTGCCCTGAATGCGCTGATCAAACCATGGGGAAGCTGACGTAAGAAGCCGACCGTGTCGGAGACCAGCAATTTGCGCCGCGAGGGAAGGGATAAAGAGCGAATCGTCGGGTCCAGGGTGGCGAACATGCGCGCCGAGGCCAGCACGCCGGCACCGGTGAGCCGGTTGAAGAGCGTGCTCTTGCCGGCATTGGTATAGCCGACGAGCGCCACTGTGGCGAGCGGAACGCTCTCGCGCTGGGCCCGTTGCTGGGCCCGCTGCGCCCGCACGCGCTCCAACGAACCCCGCAGGCGCTTCATGCGCTGGTGAATGCGGCGGCGGTCGGTTTCAAGCTTTGTCTCGCCGGGGCCGCGCGTGCCGATGCCGCCGCCCAGGCGCGACATGGCGATGCCCTTCCCGGTCAGGCGGGGCAATAGGTAATCAAGCTGTGCCAGTTCAACCTGCAGTTGGCCTTCGCGGGTGCGGGCGTGACGGGCAAAAATGTCGAGGATTAACTGGGTCCGCGGCAGCACCCTGGCGTCCAATTCCCGCTCCAGATTGCGCTGTTGGGTGGGCGCCAGCTCGCCATCGAAAACGACCAAATCGGCATGCGAGTCGGCGAGGGCGCGTCGCAGCTCTTCCACTTTTCCCCGTCCGATTAGGCTGGCGGCATCAGCGCGGGGGCGATGCTGCAGCATGGCGCCGACCACCACCGCGCCCGCGCTCTGCGCCAGTTCGCGCAATTCGGCCAATGAATCTTCGGGATTGATCCGATTGGAGGGGCGGCTCTCGTGCCGGGTGCGGTCGGTTAGCGCCACCCCCACCAGAAACGCGCGCTCCATTAATGTTCGGCTGGATTGGAAGCGCCGGCCGCGAGCGCGGCATCGGGTTTCGCCGCCCCACCCGGGGTCGCCGCCTGATTCGCCATCGGGTGACGCTGCTCACCTAATTCGCGGAGCGCCGCCCGCTGCAGGGCGATTGTGGATATGGCGTGTTTAAAGATCATTTGCTCCTGGGTTCCGGTCTCCAACACCAAACAATATTTGTCGAAGCTCCGAATCCGGCCAGTGAGTTTCACCCCGCTGAGCAGGAAAAGCGTCACGGAGAGCTTCTCCTTGCGGGCAGTATTGAGAAAGGAATCCTGAATATTCTGCGTCAACTTTTCCATGGGGTTGGCCCTCTGCCTCCTAGTCTGTCACAGAAGCCGGTGGGCGGAGAACCCCGGAGGGTTATTTCGGACTCAGGGCGGGCAGAACAGTCAAGGAAAAGTGGCGGCTCGCTTTTGCGCCGGTAGCATCGACAACGGTCAAGGTGAAATTGAAGGTGCCGGTTGTGCCGAGCGCGGGGATGCCGGTAATCTCGCCATCGGGCGCGAGAATCAACCCGTTGGGCAGCGTGCCTATAATGGCAAACGTGTACGGGGGCGTGCCGAAATCGGCGTTGGCCTGTTGCGTATAGGCTTTACCATCCTGGGCGGAGGGCAACGCGATGTTGGTTATTGCGAGCGAGTGTCCGCTGAAGACGACCAGCAACAAGTTATTGGTGCTAACCAAACCGTTGGCATCGCTGACTTGTACGCTGAACGGATAGTTGCCGGCGCTACCCGAGGCCGGAACGCCGGAGATCTTTCCAAACTGCGACAGCGTCAAGCCGGCGGGTAGAGAACCGGTGACCAGGTTGAATGTGTAGGGCGCCACGCCACCTTGGGCGCTGATTTGCTGGTCGTAACCGCGACCTTCCACCCCCGCGAGTAGCACCGGAGGCGTGATCTCGAACGGATCCACGACCATGTGGAACAATTGCGTTGCCACTTGCCCACTGTTATCGGTGACCTGCACGTTAAACGTGTAGGTGCCGGCCGCTGTCGGCGTGCCACCGATCAGGAACCCGATCAAAGGTGCCGAACCTTGGGAAACCGTGATTCCAGGCGGGGGCGCTCCGCTCAGCAGAAGAGGCGTGAACGGACCGGTGCCATTGGCCATGAGTACCGTTGCCGCATACGCCACGCCCACTTGGCCATCCGCCAAGGTAGCGTCTGTGACCTTAAGCGGTGCGACGGTAATTGTCACCGGCAGAGTTGCGGTCAAAGGCGGCGCCGAGGTGTCAGTCACTTTGAAGGTGGTGACCGTTGTGCCGCTCGCCGTCGGCGTTCCACTGACCACGCCGGTGCTCGGCGCCAACTGCAAACCCGAAGGCAGCTTGTTGACGACCGAGAAGGTATAGGGCGCGATTCCATTGGCGGCCTTCAGCGTGAAGCTGAAGGGCTCATTGAGCGCGGCCACAGGTGGCTGGGGCGGTACGATTGCTAGGTTCTGATCAATGGTGAAGT
>JANWLQ010000019.1 GCA_025450725.1 Terriglobales bacterium | reverse complement strand
AGGCATACCTTGCCTTCAGACAGATATCCCAAAAGACGGTAGCCGTCGAACTTGATTTCGTGCAACCACTGGCCGCCCTCGGGCGGTTCCTCGCCCAGCGTGGCCAGCTGCACCGCGCCGTAGCGGGCGATCAAATCCTTCATTTTGGCAGCGCCGGCGGCGTCGGTGATCTGATCCATAGTGCGCCCCGATTGCACGCTGCGCTCACCCTTGATGTCGGACTTGGCCTTCGCCGCCGTGTCGGCGTGCTTGATCAGCAACCAGTTTTCGCGTTTGTCATCTCCATGCATGCGCACCAAGTCCCAGGCGCCATGCAGCCGTTTGCCCTTAAGCGTGAAAGCCAAGTGGCCTTTTTTTAAGCCCGCGTGTGGGTCGCCTTGGGGTTCCCAGCTTCCCTGATCCCACAGCATCACCGTGCCCCCGCCGTATTCGCCCTTGGGGATGGTGCCTTCAAATGAACCGTAGCTCAGCGGATGGTCCTCGGTACGTACCGCCAGCCGCTTGTCCTTGGGGTTGAGGCTGGGCCCTTTGGTCACCGCCCAGCTCAGCAGGACACCGTCGAGCTCTAGCCGCAGATCGTAATGCAGTCGGGTGGCGGCGTGCTTTTGGATCAAATAGCTGTGGCCATCCTCGCCCTCCGGCCGTCGCGACGATGGCGGCGGCTCGGGGGTTCGGGCGAAATTGCGTTTGCGGCGATAAACCTCTAGCCCCATAACTCTTTTGATGCCGGAGGATGCCTGGCGCTTTGCGCCGCGCCGGGAGTCAACTTGGCCTCGGTTATAATGACGGAAGGAGTTGCCACTATTGTGACCCCGCGTGATTTGGAGGTTGAGTGAGAAAACTATTAGCTTTAGTCGCTCTGGCGGTCGGTTGTTGCATTGCCGGTAATGCCGCTGCCAGCGCCCAATCGGTTGATGTTTATGCCGGACTGAATGCCTTGACGGCCAACCAGGCGGTGCAAAACATTCCCCGTCTGGGCGGCGGGCTTTTTCCCAGCGCCGGCATTGACATGTATCTGTTGGGACCGCTGGGCGTCGGCGGCGAAGTTGCCTTCCGAAGCAGTTCCGAGACCTTTTCCGGCGCCAAGCTGCGCCCGATTTACTACGACATCAATCTGGTCGCCACTCCGATCACCATTAGCCGCTCGATTAAACCGGTTATCATGCTCGGCATCGGTTCGCAAAGCCTGCGCGCCTATCAGGGCCTAACCCAATGCGGTTCCCCGGGCGGATGCGTCACCTACGCCAGTTCGAATCATCTAACCGGACATCTCGGCCTAGGCGTGAAGGTATACCTAACCCAGCATATTTTCCTGCGCCCCGAGGCGCACTTTTATTTCATTCGGCACAACACCGTGTTCGCCACCACCAACTCTGAGCGGTTTGGCATCTCTCTGGGTTATAGCTTGGGTGGGTAAGGCGCGCCGGAAGGGACGAAACCAAAGGAGGAAAGATGAAAAAGTTGCGATGGTCGCTGGTAGTTGCTGTTTGCTTCATGCTCGGCAGCCTTCTGCCGGCGCAATCAATTGATGCATTTGTCGGCTTCAACACTCTGATCACGAAGACGCATGAGACTGGATTCCCCAAGCTTGGCGGCGGACTGTACCCTAGCTTCGGCGGCGATTTCATCTTTTTTCACGGCTTTGGAATCGGGGCGCAGGTCGCATTCCGGGCCACCCAAGCCAATTATTTTGGCAATAGCGTGCGGCCAATTCTCTACGATTTCAACATCGTTTGGGAGCCAGTCCCAACCGGCGCCCGCATCCGCCCGGATCTTGCGGTCGGCGTCGGCGCCGACAGCCTGCGTGTCTACCAGGGCGTCTTCACCTGCGGCTCTTTTACCGGCTGCACCGACTACACGAGCAGTAACCATTTCATTCTCCACGCGGCGGTTGGGGTCAAGCTGTATTTGACCGACCACATCTTTCTGCGTCCGTCGGTTGACTACTATAATATTCGCCACGATCAGGAGTTTCTGGTGCCGAGCGCTTACCAAGCCGGTATCGCTATCGGCTACACTCTGGGCCCTAGCCAATAATCGGCAATCAGGTGAATACCCGAATTTTGGGGTGTTGACATCTGCCCAATTCAGCGTCAGCATTGTGGAAAGGTTGTTGGGGGAGGCCCTATGGTGACCAAGCAGTGCGCGTTTTGCGGCCGCTATTTCACTGGCGAATTGAATGGCGATTATGTGTGCTTGAGTTGCGCCCAAGGCGGAATGGCGGCGGCCAAACGTCCGCTTTCACAATTGGACGATCTCGACCAGCCCATTGTCCGCGCCAAAGGTCAAGCCGCGTAATTTGAGCCGCCTTTGCCGGTAATCTGCGACCTCCGCCCGACGGCATCCGACTTGGCGGAGGAGTACCGAAACTTGCGCCAGGGCGGTGAACCGGTGGTGCTCATCTGGCCGCACTGCCCACCCACCGCGGACATGGTTGTGGCGCCGGACCAACTGGGTATGGATGCCGCGCTGGAAAACGAGAATCTGGTGTGCTTGCGGGCGCTTTCCGATTGGCTGGACGTCGCTGACTTTGACCGCGTGTTGATGATCTGCGATGCGCCCGCCGAGCCCACGCGTGGCGAACGAGAGGCGATTGATGCGCTGTTGAGCCTGGGTGCCGAAACCATCGAGGTTCTCGCCGCGCTCGATGCGCGCGACTTGTCGCAAAGCTGGCGCAGTGGCCGCCGCACCACGGCCAAATTGATCGTTCGAATGAATTAGTGCGCGGGCTTGGCCGCCGGTTTCATGAGTGCCTGGTATTCCGGGCGCTGGCGCAGCGGCGCAAACTCCGGATCCGTCAGCGACTGCTTGATGCCTGAATAATGCTGCTCATAGGCCTGCCGGAATTGATGCACGGCGTCGTCGAGCATGCCCATCGAGCAGAACAGGCGGCTGAGATCGTAATGAAAGCGCGGGGTGTCTTGTCCGGTGATGTCCTGCACGATCGGGCTTGCGCCGGTGGTGGGGAAGAGCGAGTCGGGATCAATACGCAGCGCCTGGCGGTAGGCGGCGAGGGCCGGTTGGAACTGCTTAAGGGCGAATTCCGCCCCGCCCAGATTGACGAAATAGGCGGCGGTGGTCGAGTTGTACCGAAGCGCGTCGGTGAACTGTTTGACCGCGTCCTTATATTTGCGGCGCATGTAGTAGACCGTGCCGAGGTTGTTGAGATAAGTCGCGTTCTGGTGTTCCATTTTGATGGCGCGCTTATAGTTTTTTTCGGCCTGGCCGAGGTTGTTGACTTGCTGATAGGCAATGCCGAGCCGGTTGTAAATGCTCGCGTCGGCGCGGTGCTGGTGAACGGCGTCGTTGAGCAGGTCAATGGCTGCGGGGTAGTTGCGGCGGGCAATAAAGATGTCGGCCCGCTCGCCGGTAGTCAGCACAGTCGGAGCGGGAGCATCGTTGGAGGAGTAGGTGGGCGGGGCGACGGGATGGGCCGGCGTCTGCGCACCGAGTAATGAAGTCGCGCCTGACAGAGCAGTCGCGAGTAAGCCAGCCAGCATCCACGCACGCATAGCTTCCTCCCGTATCTTGCCCTCAGTATACGCCTGAGGCACCTTATTTGCTGATGGCGCCTTGAAAGAACACGGCGGTGTACTGGCGGACGATATCGGCTTCGCTCAGGTTGCCCTCGGCGCGGTACCACTGGTACATCCAATTAATCATGCCCAGCAGGGCAAAGGCCGCCGGCTGCGGGTGCACCGCCGGCGTACGCACGCCCCGGCTGGCCTGCACCTGGCTAATCAGATCGGCCAGGAAGACTACGTAGTTCTTCTTGCGGGCGTTGATGGCACGCCCCGACTCGTGCGGCAGGGTGCGATTTTCATGCAGAACCACGGTAATTTCACGGTCGTGGCCGCTTAGCACTAAGCCTATATGGAGCGCGATGCAGGCACGCAGGCGCTGTTCCGGATCGGGAATCGCCTTGACCGCTTCGACCACGCGCTCCTCGAAGATGTCCATGCCGTAGCCCATGATCTGCTGCAGGATCTCTTCCTTGCTTTCGAAGTGATGGTAGAGGGCGGCTTTGGAAAAGTTCAGGGCGCTGGCGATATCCTGCATCGAGGTGGCGTCGTAGCCGCGCTCCTGAAACAGGCGGGCTGCGGTGCGCAGAATGTCGCGGCGGGATTCGGGGCCTTTCATCGGCTCTCATCGTAGCACGCGGCTTGGCGCACCACCCAAGCGGCGACGGCGACATCTTCGACCGCGTGCCCCACCGATTTATAGACGGTAATTTCGTCACCGCGCCGGTGCGCGGCCCCGCCTTGGGCAAGCAGCGCGCCCAGCTCGACGCCGCGCGAAGGGTCAACGCCCTGCAACTCGAAAGCGCCGGCAGGGAAGGGATCGAAGGCGACCATTGACTCCACCGCCAGCACCCCGGCGCTGTCAACCGTGGCGCGATCGAGCTCGCAGCCGCCGATGCCGACCGAGTTAACGTGCGCGCCGGGCGCAAGCCATTTTCGGTTGAGAATTGGTTGATCGGCGTGGGTGCAACAGCAGACCACATCGGCGCCGCGCACGGCGGCCTCGATTTCAGAATACGGCTCGGCGCAGGCCGCCGCGGCGACCGCGGCCACGCGCTCGCGATTGCGTCCGGCAACGCGGATTTCGGCAAACTTCCGCGCCAGTGGCAATGCCGCCAGGTGTGAACGCGCCTGTACGCCGCTGCCGATGATGGTGAGCACGCGGGCGTCTTCGCGCGCCAGGGCGCGGGTGGCGAGCGCCGAGACAAGTCCGGTGCGGGCGGCAGTAATCGCGGTTCCGTCGAGCACCGCCAGAGGGGCGCCGTTTCCTGCGTCAAACAAGGCGATCAGTGCCTGGTGCCCGGGCAGGCCGCGGCTTTCGTTTTCCGGAAACACGGTGACCAGCTTGGCTCCCAGCACTCCGGCCGCGCAGCCTGGCATGGCCGCGAGCAGGCCGTGAGGCGCCCGCGCCGCAATGCGCGGTGGCGCGCTGGCCCGGCCGGCGGTCAAGTCAATCAGCGCGCTCGACAACACATCGAGCAGTGCAGGTAAATCCAGCCGGCGCTCGACCTGAGCGCGATCCAAAAAGAGCATTCAATATTCTGCCGTATTCCGTCGAACCTAAGCGGCGTGCGCAGCCTTGTATTCGTCAAAGGCCGCCAGAAAGCGGTCCATGTCGGCGCGCAGAAGGTAGTAGGGGGTTGACAGGCGCAGGCGCGAGGGCTCGCCGCCGCGGATGCGGATCTTGTGCGTTGTCCACATCCAGTTTTCGAGCGGCATGCGCTGGATCGGCGGCACGTTCACCGAAACAATCGCGGCTCGCAGGCTGGGGTCGGTGCCGGTGACGTTCGTCGCGCCGCGCTTTTCCATTTGATCGAGAATGTATTGGTTCTGCGCCAGGTGCCGGGCTTCAATTTTGTCCATGCCGATTTGGTTGGCAAATTCGATAGCCGCGCGCAGGCCCCAGAGCGCCGGCACATTCGAGGTGCCGATTTGTTGAAAGCGGTAGGCGCCGCCCTTGGGGTCGTCCCACGAACTGCTGACGATCGTATTCCACAGCCGGTCTTCCATGCCGGCTCGTATATACAGGTAGCCCGAACCTTTGGGCGCCTGCAGCCATTTGTGCGGGCTCGAAGTGTAGAAGTCGCAGCCGATGTCGTGCACGTTCAGCCGCACCATGCCGGTCACGTGCGCTCCGTCCACCGCCGAGACAATGCCCTTGGACCGCGCCAGCGCGCAGATCTGCTTGGCGGGCAGCATCACGCCGGTAGCGGTGGTGATGTGGCTGAAGAAGATCATCCGCGTGCGCGGCGTAATGGCGTCGTTGAAGAGCGTCAGTACCTGGTCGGGCGTGGCGACCGGCCGCGGCAGGGTGATCTTCTTGACCACGATGCCGTAGCGCTTGGCCTTGAGCAGGAATCCGTTCTCGCCGCCCTCGTGTTCCTGGTCGGTCATCAGCACCTCTTCGCCCGGCTTCATGTCGAAGCCGTTAGCGATATAGCTGTTGGCCTCGGTGGCGTTGCGCACCAGTGCCAATTCATCACGGTCGCAACCGATGAAGGCGGCGAGCGGGTCGCGGAACTCGTTCCACGGCCCATAGCCCCAGATGGGATAATCCTCGGGATGGGCATCGGCCATCATCTCGGTCGTGTTGTAGCCGTCGAAGATAGCCTTGAGAACCGGCGCCGGCGAAGATCCGCAAGTGCCATTGTTGAAATACACCTCGTCGGCGGGAATCAGAAACTGCTTGCGGATTGTCGCCCAATATGCCTCCTCGTCGGCGGCATACAGCCGGTCGGAAGGCAAAGTGCGAGGCACGGCCGCGAGCCGCTCCAGCAAGGGGTGTGAGAACAAGGTGGCGCTGGCGAGGCCAGCTCCAGAGGCAAGAAAACCACGACGGTTCATAGGCGCCCTCCTCCCGGTACGCCCCGATCATAACTGGAAATAGCTCAGGGCGCAAAGCTGTAACCATTGAAGCAGACGCCGGTATATTGGGGCATGGAGACCATTCTGCTGCGCGATTTACGGGTAGGGCTGCGCCAACTGCGGAAGACTCCGGGCATCCTGCTGGCTACGGTTGTGATGTTGTCGTTGGGGATTGGCGCCAACACCGCGATGTTCAGCGTCATGCGAGCGGCGCTCTTCCGGGCGGCGCCGGTTGGGCACGCGGACCAGTTGGTGGTGCTGCGCAGTTCCGATAATCCCGGCGGGCAGACCGGCTACGGCGGCACATCACTGACCTACCCGGTTTACGACGCCATGCGGCGGCAGACCCGCGTTTTCCGCGCGGTGGCGGGCTTTGTGCCGCTCGGTTTGCGGGGCGTGGCGGCGCGGGTGGGAAACCAACCGGAAGTCGTGCAAGGCGATATGGTCAGCGGCGACTTTTTCAGCGGCCTCGAAGTGCCCATGGCGCTTGGTCATGGTTTTAGCGCTACCGACGAACAGAAGCACGCGCCTATTGCGGTAATTGGCTATAGCTACTGGACACGGCGGTTTTCGCGGAACCCAGGTGTTCTGGGATCGGTAATCAATATCAAAGAAGTCCCGTTCACGGTCGTTGGCGTCGCCGGACGCGAATTTTATGGCTTTGAGCCCAATCAGGTAACCGACGTTTGGGTGCCGTTTCAAGACCGCCCGGAATTGCCGCCCTGGGGTCAGCCGGGGCAGACGATGCAGGGCAGTCCGCAGTGGTGGTACCTACTTAGCATCGGCCGCCTGCAGCCGGGGGTCACGCGCGAGCAGGCGGAGGCCGCCCTGCAACCGGCCTTTCTGCGGGCTGCCTACACCACGATCGCCAAGCCCGCCAAAAACTGGGCGCGGCTTTCGCTGACCGCGGTGGCGGGAACGCAAGCCATGAACGACTACAATCCCAACCTGGCGATGGAAATGATGTCGCTGATGGCCATGGTCGGCCTGGTGCTGGCCATCGCCTGCGCGAACGTCGCGCTGCTGGTGATGGCGCGCAATCAGGCGCGCCAGCGGGACTTTCGCATGCGGCTGGCATTAGGCGCCAGCGCGTGGCGCATGGCGCGTCAGCTCATGACCGAGAGCGCCTGGGTCGTGGCCGCATCGGCAGCACTGGGGTGGTGGCTGGCAGTAGAGTTGACCCGCGCCGTCGCCGGCTGGGAGCAACTCGACATCAGCCTTGCGCCGGACCGGGGCGCGCTCCTGTTTACATTGGCCATTGCCGTGTTGGTCGCCTTGGCGGTGAGTTTGGCCCCACTGCGCATGGCCTTGCAACAACGCGCACGGCTGGCCGCCGGTGCCAAGGTAGCCGGCGGCGGCACGCGGTTCGGGCGCGGTCTGGCGGTCGCTCAGATCGCACTATCGCTGGCGTTGATTGCCAATGCCGCACTGTTGGTTCGCTCGATGCGTTTTCTTGACGGCGTGCATTACGGGGTGCGTAACCAAGGATTGGTGGTCTTTGGGCTAACCGCGCCGCAGACCGCAACAACACGGGCCCAGCGCGCGGCATTCTTTCAATCCGTTGTGCAGCAACTGCGCTCGACGCCCGGCGTGGCGAGCGTGACCCTCATGGGCAACCGGCTGGGCAGCGGCTGGAGCAATAACGACAGCGTCAAGATTGACGGCATTGCGCCGCTCGGGCCGAATCGCTCGGCGCCACTGCGCACGAATCCGGTGGGCGCCGGCTATTTCACCGTGATGGGGCAGGCGCTGCTCAGCGGCCGTGATTTCACGGATGCCGATCTGTTGACCGCCATGAGCATTGGTGCCATGGCTGATGCCGCGCGCGCCGCGAAGCAGACCGGCCCCGCGACCCTGCCACCCGTTCCCACCGTGGTCAACCAAACCTTTGTTGACAAATATCTGCACGGCCATTCGGCGCTGGGCCACGCGCTGGCGTTCGGCCAGAACGGCATCGTGGTTGGCGTGGCGGCGGATGCCAAGTACACGAGCGCCACGGAGAAGCCGCGCCCAATGGCATGGACGCCCGTGGGCGGCGGCTCCGGAACCTTACAAGTCGAAGTGCGTGGCGTCTCCGACGCGCAAACGCTGCTTCCCGTTTTGCGCAGCGCCATGCAGCGCATTGATCCGACGTTGCCCCTGGAGCAGCCGATGACGCAGGCCGAGCAGTGGCAGGAGTCCTACTCCGACCAATCTCTCATGGGGCGACTGGCCATGTTTTTTGGCCTGTTGGCGGCGGTGATGGTGGCGACCGGTCTTTACGGCACGCTGGCCTACAAAGTCGGCCAGCGCACCCCGGAAATTGGCGTCCGCATGGCGCTGGGCGCCAGCCGTGGCCGGGTGGTGGGAATGGTACTGGGCGAGAGCCTCGCATTGGCTTTGATCGGATTGGGCGTGGGCCTGCCTCTCGCCTGGGCCGGCGGACGTACGATTGGTGGGCTGCTCTTTGGCGTTACGCCCAACAGCGTCGGAACTCTGAGCCTCGCCGCCGCGGGATTGCTTCTGGTGGCGCTTTGTGCCGCACTGGCGCCGGCCGTGCGCGCCGCCGGCGTTGACCCGCTCATCGCGTTGCGGTCGGACTAAGGGCTGGCGCCGACAGTTCGGTATCCGTCAGCGCCGAAGGAATGCGGAGGCGCGGGAGCGTTCGAGGATGCGCATGGCAGTGATGCCGATGAGTGGGCCCAGGGCCAGGACCGAGAAGGCCCATCCCCATCCCCAATGAGTTGAGATAAATGGAATTAACCAAACCGTGACGGCGGCGAGCGTGAAGCCGCCGCCGAGTTGGAGGGTGAGCGCGGTGCCGACGTAGCGGGGGTCGGCCAACTCGGTCACCAGCACCGAGAATTGGGCCGAGTCGGCAACCACGAAAAATCCCCACACGGAAGCAAGTATTAATACGACCAGCGGCGAGCGATGCTGGAGCCATCCGAGGCTGAGAGCGCAGGCGCCGGAAATCGCCAGGCAAGTGGCGGCGGCGCGTTCGCGGCTCCAGCTGTCGCTGAGCATGCCTCCCACCCAGCAACCAACGCCTCCGACGCCGATAGCCGCAAAGGCTGCGAGCGGTGCTCTCCGAACCAGCACCGTGGCCAGGAAGGGACTCAGCCAACTCCACATCGCAATCATTTCCCACATGTGGCCGAGATAGCCGATCATGGCGAGGCGCAGCTTCCGGTCGGCGAGCGCTGTGGCGATTTCGCCCGGATTAAACCGTGCGCGGGCGAAAGGGAAGGGGCCTTCCTGCCCTAAGAGGCCGCCCAGAATTCCTCCCAGCGCGGTGATGGCCGAGGTCCAAACCACCACTTGCCGCCAATCCGCGCCGCCCAGCGCATTCACCAAATGCGGAAGTGCGGCGCCGACTGTGAGCGCGCCGACCATCATCCCCAAGGCCGCGCCGCGGCGCGCGCGAAACCAGGTCGCCATCAACTTCAGGGCCGGCGGGTACACCAAGGCCAAGCAGGCGCCAGTGGCGAAGCGCCAGGGCCAAGCGCCGCCAAAACTGTGACATTCGGCCAACGCGATATTGGCGGCGGCGGCGGCCAATCCGCCCGCCAACATCAGATACCGCGGCCGCACCAGGTCGGCCAGATTGAGCAGAGCAGAAACCAGCGCACCCGCCACGAAGCCGATCTGGGCTGCAATCGTCAACCAAGCCGCGTCAGCTGGGGATAACCGCCAAGCCACCCGCAAAGGGCCCACGATCGCGGCCGTCGTGAACCACGGCGCCATGGCGAGCAGCACCACCAGCGCCAAGCGCAGAAGCGCGCGCCAGGCATCTGTCGCCACGGTTGGCAACGATGCAGTACCATTGCGTGTGAAAGGAGTCATATGCTAGTCACAACCACCGAACGGGCCGAGGGCTACACCGTGCAGCGAGTATTGGGGCAAGTCTTTGGCGTCGTCGTGCGCAGCCGCAGTTTGGTCGGTAACGTCGCCGCCGGCTTGCGTTCGCTCGCCGGCGGAGAGATTACTGAGTATACCCACTTGGTGGAGGACACCCGCCGCCACGCCATTGACCGCATGGTGGAAAATGCCCGAATCATGGGTGGGAACGCGGTGGTGATGATGCGGTTTGATTCCAGCGAGATGGGTCAAACCATGTCCGAAGTCGTGGCCTACGGAACCGCCGTCGTGCTGGACCCCGAACCCAAATAGATATGACTTCCGTTGTCGCTCTTTGCGTGCTCGTCGCCATCCTGGTCGCACTCTATTGGACACGCGACCGGCGGCGCTACCGCGGCCATTCGGTCGGGTCGCAACGGGCGACGGGCGAAGTCTTCCGCGACCCGGCGAGTGGCCGTATTCAGCGCGTTTACGAGGACCCGGCGACGGGCAAGCGCGAGTACCGCGACGAGTAGCTCGCTATTTCCAGGTTTTGTCCCACACGCGCACGATGGGGTAACGCCCGGTGGCTTTGGGCTGGTACTTCGAGTGCTCGAACCACCACTGCAATCGGGCTTGGGGATCAGCGGCAAAGCTGGCGTCGGCCGCCAGCGCGTCGTTGAATTGCTGCCGCAGTGCCGGTGAATCAGCCATCAGCCGCCGCGCCATGGGCTCCGACAGATAAGGATTCGGCATGCCCCGTCCGCCGGCCGCGAACTCCGGGTCCATGAACCCCCAGCGGATGAGCGAGTCGGGTGCCATCGGCTCGAGCAGGGCCAGAATCAACCGCGCCCGTCGCTGTTTCATTGGTACCCAGTAGGAATTGGCTGGAATGGTGATCTTCTCGGTGACTGGCTGGACAGTGAAATCAACCATCACGTGGCCCTCGAATGGTGTACCGGCAAACTTAACATTCTCAAAGCGATAGGTCTCGAACGACTGGGTTACCGGGGCGCTGATCCGCTCGAACTCAATGCCCTGGTAGCGCAGTTCGTCGGCAATCTGATTCCAACCAGCGGGTATGAGGTAGCCAAGTGGCATGGTGGCCTGCGCGGTGGTGTCAATGCGGTCGTGAATGACGGTGTCAATGTTGTCGGGCTCGGGCAGATATCCGCGCACCATGTTGCCGGTCACGGCGCTGGGGTATTCGCCCGGCTTCAGCGAACGGTACACGATCGGGGTGGTGTGATCGTCGCTGACTTTGCCGGCGAGGTAGACCGCGGGCGCCGAGCGGTCGCCCGCCTGGGCGATGAAGGCCGCATCCGACGCGCGCACCGCCTTGCGAAGGCCTTGCGGGTCTTGCAGAATGATGGCGATCGCGTTCTTCATAATGTCGTAATCCGCCCAGGCGCGGGTGCGCGTGGCCTTGAGACTGTGCGTCTCGACCAGCAGGCAGGGACGGTTCTGCACCGCCGAATAGAGGTGGGAATAGCGCGGGCTGAATACTTCCATGAAAAATTCGCGCTTGCCGTTGACGGTGCGGAGCGCACCGTAGGGAGCAACGCCGTGGCCATCGGCGGCCATGCGCTGGTCCAGCCCGGGCACGAAGATTTGGTTGACCCAATCGCGCGCCGGCTCGGCAATGTCCTGGTTGCGGGCCATGTCCCAGGTGACGTCGTACTGCATGTCGGCACCATCAGTGACGTGGTTGTCGAACATGAAATCGGGCATCCACGCGTTGTAAAGCTTCAACCAGGCGCGCATCTCGATGGTGTCGGCCTTCATGTAATCGCGGTTGAGGTTGAGCCCGCGCGGCGTTTCACGGAGACCAGTCTGTTCGGGGCCGTTCTGGTTGGCGCGATTGAACGGGCTGAAGTACTCATGTCCGTCGAGATTGAAATTGGTAATGGCGACAAAAACGGCGTGGTCGAGCCAGGAGGAATAGCGTTTGGTGACGGCAATGTCGCGCACCAGCATCAACGTGGTGTCCTGGCTCTCAATCTCGCCCGAGTGGATGCCGCTTTGGATAAAAATGACGGCCTTCCGTGCCTTGGCGGCAAGCGCCGGAGTGAAGTCGCCGTCCTTGGCCACGATCATGGCGATCATGGGCCGGCCTTCCGGCGAAGTGCCGTATTGCACGATGCGAACCCAGGGTGAGGCGAGCGCCATTTTCTTTGCGATCGCGACTGCTTCGGCGTAGGGCGCGACCTCGGCCCAATTCGTTTTTTCACTGGTGGTGAGCAGGCTCGCGGGCGAAGCCTTGGTGCTGGCGGTGAGCGAGGCGGCGGCGGCCGCGGCCGGCGGTTCATACGCCGAGTGTGGATAAAACGGATTCTGCGCGGTTAGAGCGATGGTGCCGGCGAGCAGGGCAAATGCGACAGTGCGTAGCCTCATGGCGCATTCTATGCTGGCGCGCCGGAAATCAAGCAACCAATTTTATATCCGGATTCGGCGCGCGCTCGAGGAAAGTGAGCAGGGCGCGTTCGGCGTGGCGGAAGTTGAGGCTGCCGGGGCCGGGCGGGAGGGCGCCGGCCAGGTAGGCGTCCATTACCGCCGGGTGGATATAGCATTTCCGACATACGGCCGGGGTATTACCGAGGTTGCCGGCCACCGCCTTGATCGCCGCCGCCAGTCGGTGCTTTGATTCGGTCACGCTGCGGCCGCGCGCGGTCCGGCGCAGGGCGATGAGGGCCAGCACGGTTCCCGCCCAGGTGCGAAAATCCTTGGCGGTGAACTCCTCGCCGCTGATCCGGCGCAGATAGCCATTCACATCGTCGGCATCGATGCGATGCGTTTCACCCGCTGCGTCCACATACTGGAAAAGTTCGTAGCCGGGCAGGTCCTGGCAGCGTTGCAGTATGCGCGCCAGGCGGCGATCCGCCAACTCGACCTGGCGCAATACGCCGCTCTTGCCACGAAACTTGAATTGAATTTTCGAGCCGTGGATGCGGACATGGCGGCGGCGCAGCGTCGTCAGGCCGTGGGAGTGATTGGCACGCGTGTACTCCTCGTGCCCGACCCTGATCAAGGTTCGCTCCATCAATGCCACCACGGTCGCCAGCACTTTATCGGCAGGCAAGCCGGCGAGGGCGATGTCGCGTTCCAGGCGGCGGCGCAGGCGGGGAAGCGCGGCGCCGAAGGCGCGCATGCGCTCGAACTTGGTGGCGTCCCGCACGGCCCGCCACTGGGGATGGTACCGGAACTGTTTGCGGCCCCGCGCATCCCGCCCGGTGGCTTGCAAATGGCCGCGTGCGTCGGCGCAGATCCAGACATCCTCCCAGGCCGGAGGGATCGCCAGCAAGCGAATCCGGGTGAGCGATTCCGCATCGCGCACCTGCCGGCCATCCGCCCGAAAGTAGGCAAAACCCTTGTCGCGGCGGCGCCGTAGGATGCCGGGCCTTTCGTCGCTTACATAATGCAGCCCGGCCTGGCGGGCATTGACTTTTCCCGGATCCATACCCTGGTTGGATGCCAGCCGCCGCCAGCGGGCTTGACTCTATCTGCCGTGTGACCTATCATCTGACTGTTTGGTTTATCCCAAGAGAGTCAATGGGCTGGAGATTCAACCTGCCGAAGATGGCTATATCGTCTACCAGGCTGAATTGGACCGGGTGCATTATCTGAACCCGACCGCGGTCCTGATTTTGGAGTTGAGCGATGGGGCGCGGACCGCGAAAGAGATCGCCGCCCTCGCCGCTGAAGCATACGGAGCGGCAGCGGTCAGCGCCAAAGAGGTTGAGGAAGCGATAGCGAAAATGGCCGTCGCCGGACTGATGCAGTAAGTGAAAGGACCCATGAACATGTCGGACAAATTTCTAGAACAACTCGATCCCACCCGCCGCTCCTTCATCAAGAAGCTGGTCGCCGCCGGCGCCGCCGCGCCCGTGGTCGCCACTTTTTCCATTGACGCACTCAGCCAGGCGATCAATTCCAGCCGCACAGGCGGCTCCTCCTTCAGCGCCTGCCAACCCGACCTCGGCTACGTTGGGCCGACCGCATTTGCGGCGCACCTTGCCTACGCCGGCCCGCCCCAGGATTTCGGGGCGAGGGTGAACGGGGAATTGCGCCTGGCCGCCGATGACGATGGCGGACACGGCAATGATGACGACGCGCACGGCAATGATGGCGGCGGCCACCGCCGCGCTCGCAAGCAACGCATTCAAACCAACCTGCAATTGGTTGACGGCGCCGTCTTCGGCAATGCCCAAATCCTGATCAATGGCAACACCGCGGTGTCGCTCAACTCCGGGAAATCGTATATTGACGCCAGTAGCTTGTTCCCCGGCGCCTGCGATCTCGACTTCCTGCTGAATGCGATGGCCGCCGGCCAGGCAACCGTACTGGTGGCTGTCAGCTATCTGGGCAATGCACTGAATCTCACCGGCGGGATTACGCCGGCGGGCCCGGGCTTCGACTTCGCCAGCCTCAAGGCGTAAACGCGCCATGCCCCTGTTGGGCGCAGCGCTCATCGTCCGTGACGAGGAGCGCGAGCTGCCCCTCTGCTTGGAATCCCTCGCCGGCTGGGTGGACGAGATCGTCGTGGTTGATACCGGCTCGCGCGATCGCACCCGCGAACTCGCGGCGGCCGCGGGCGCGCGCCTTTTTGATTTTCCCTGGCGCGGCGATTTCGCCGCCGCCCGCAACTGCGCCCTGAGTCACATGACCAGCGAGTGGGCCCTCAATATTGACGCCGACGAGCGAGCCCTGCCCGGCTGCGGCGCGCCAGTTCGCCGGCAACTGAGCGCTCCTGGATCCGACGCCATGGGGCAGCGCCTGCGGTTGCATCCCGGGAGCGGCCAGGATTGGCATTGGGCGCTGCGCCTGGTGCGTTGCGGGCGCGGACTCGAATATACAGGCTTAATTCACGAGTCGCTGTGGCCGGCCATCGTTACCGCGTGCGGCGTGGTCGACGACAGCCCGCTGGAGCTGACGCATACGGGCTATGACGGTGACTCGGCCGCCAAAAATGCGCGCGACCTGCCGCTGCTCGAAGCCGAACTCCGCCGCGACCCGAGCCGGGTGAATTGCTGGTGCCACTTGGCCGAGATCCGTTTCCGTCAGGGTAATTTGAATGCCGCCTCCGCCGCCTGGTCGGAAGCGCTTCGGCAAGTGCGGCTGCGGCCGACACCCCGGCCCGACGACTTGTTTGCCTTTGTGGGCGCGCTTCGTGACCCGTTGGATGACACGCTTCTACGGGAAGCGGAGACCCGCTTTCCCCAAGCTCCGCAAATAATCTTTCTGCGCGCACGCTGGTTGATTGAACAGGGCGAGTACGCCAGCGCTCTCGCCGCTCTCGATCGCCTGGCAGGCTTACCCAGCGGTGGCGAACACATTGTCGCCGCGGACCTGCGCCTTGCCGGCGAGTGGGCGTGGGCGGCGCGGGCGCTGTGCCATTTTCGGATGCGGCAGTTTGCGGAAAGCCGCGCCTGTTATGCCGAAGCCGCGGCGCTGGCGCCGGAACAAATGGAATACCGAGTGAAACAAGCCCTATGCGAGCGGCTGGAGGCCGGCGCATGAGTCGGCACGACGCTCCGCAACTGAGCGTGATCATCGCGACCTGGAATCGCCCGCTTGCCTTGGCGCGCTGCCTGGCGGGATGGGCGCGGCAGACGGCCGGTGCTATTGAGGTCGTCGTGGTGGATGACGGCTCCGAACCGGCGGCGGCTATTCCACCACCATGCCGACTGCTGCGCATCGCCCATGCCGGAGTTGCCGCCGCCAGAAACGCCGGGCTGCGGGCCGCGCGTGGCGAATATTTGGTTTTGTACGACGACGATCTTTGCCCGCACCCGCGATT
>JANWLQ010000018.1 GCA_025450725.1 Terriglobales bacterium | reverse complement strand
GAGACCGTGAATGGGTGTGGTCGAGAGCGCCACTGCGGCCGCGTCCGTGCCGCGATGTGGCGTAAGCAAGGAGGCCGAGCTGGCCAGCGTGAAATCCTGGATCGCGACCGTGACCAGGATCGTGTGGCTGTCGGCGCCCGCCGCCGCGGTGACCGCAATCGTGAGCGGCGTCGTCGCAGGCCAGTGGCGCAGGCCGGTGACACTGCCCTCGACGGCGCCCGCCGCACCTGATTGCACCGCACAGGTTGCCGGTGACGGCGCCGAGCAGGTGTAACTCAGCGACGATTGAATGCCCCCGGCGGAAGTGAGTGAGAACTGAACTTGATCGGTGCCGCGAACGACAGTCATGTTGGTGGAGGGCGCGGAAATCGAGAAATCGGCGATCGAAACGCTGACCGGAAGCAAGTGTCGGTCGAGCCCCGAGGCCGCGGTAATCAAGACCGGATAGTCGCCGACAGCGAACGTCGCCAGACCGCTGAGGGTGAGCGTGGTCGGGGTAACGTCGCAGTGGGCCGGCGCGGCGACTTGGCAACTGAGCTGAATCGCGGCGTCGAAACCGCTGGCTCCCGGCGTAATAGTGATCGGCTCACTGGCGGTGTCGTTGCCACGGTCCAGCCCCAGCGGCGCGGCGGAAAGGCTGAAATCCTGAACCTCAAGCACCAGCGGTACTGTGTGTTGATCGCCCGCCGCGGTGGCGGTGAGCGAGACCGGAATGGTCGCCGCGCCGGTGAAGGGCGCAGGCGCCGTGATTGTGATGGCGGTCGAGGCGCCTCCCGCGTCCAAGCTTACCTGGGCGGGAGAAGCGGCACACCGCAGCGGCGACGGTGCCGTGCAGGCAACGGTTACCGGCACGGGCATCGCGCCCAGGGCGGAGAGCGTCACTGGCGTCGTCGCGCTGGTCCCGCCGGCGGTCGCAACCCAGGCGTTGGGCGGGGCGACTTGAAAGTCGGTCACCGCGATGGCCGCGGCAACGCCATGGCTGGTGCCGTCGCGCGCGCCTGTGACAGCAACATTGATGGTGCCGGCCGGAGCCGCCGTGAATCCGGAGACGACCAGTTGACTGCTGGCGCCGGCGGCGAGCGTGGCCGGCGACACGGCGCAGCTATAACCATTGGCGGCGCATTGCAAGACGATTGGATCGGTGGCGTAGGTCGCGGGCGAGGTCACTGTAAAGATCGCCTGATCCTGGCCGCGAACCGTGGTGAGCGTGGCCGGCAAAAGTGCTAGGGAAAAGTTCCATCCCGTGAGCGCCAACACTGCCGACGGTGACTGCCCGTCGGCTGCGCGCGCGAGAACGTTGAACGACACCGGGCCGCTGAGCGGTGGCAATTGGCTGATACCGGCCACGGTAAGGACCGAGGATTGGCCGGGTGAAATCGCGGCGGGCGTGAAACCGCAGGTTAACGGAGCCGGCATTGGTGAGCAGGCGAGCGCGGCCGGGTCGGTTCCTGAGGTTGCGCCGGCGAGAGAGAGGTTGAATTGGGCGCTGTCCGATCCCTCTCGATTACCGCCGACAGCCGTCGTGGTGAGCGCCAATCCGCCCACCGCGACGTTCGCGGTGGCAACATGCCGGTCGGTAGGGTTGAGAGCGTCCGCGCCAGTGGCGGCTATTACGAAGCAGCCCGGGGCCGCATCGCTCGCGTCAATGGTGATCGCGACCGTGGCGGGCACGGGGGCGCTCGCGGGCAAGTTGCAGACGACAAAGGCGGGCGCGGAACAGTCCAGCGCCACCGAACCAGTGAAGCCGTCGCTGGCGGACAGCACCATGGCAGCCGTGGCTTTGGACTGGCCGGCCGGAATCGAGATCGAGGCGGGAAGGCTCAGCGAAAAATCAGGGTTATGAACGACCGCCGGCCGCAGGCCGTAGACATCGAGCTCATGGTCGGCGCCGACCAGCACGCGTCCGTCGGCGATGGCCGGAACGGTGAATTTCACGGCCCCGCCGGCCGCATCGGCTGCGCCCTGAAGCGAACTGTCGTAGAGCAGAACGAGCGACTGGGCATCCACGGCGTGCAGCACGGCGGGGCCGCCGCTCTTTTGGTAACCGCTGTAGGCGCTCGCGTCGATGTACCAGACCACGGCGGCGGCGCCGGGCGCGGTGGTGGAAATGGCGGGAGTCGCCCCGGGGTGGCCGACCAGTGGCGCCGACGAGCGTTGCGGCGTTGCGGCAAACTGTCCGTTCGCGAGGGTGAAGGATTCGAGCGCGCCGCCCGGGCCGCCGGTATCGCCGCTGCCCAGCAGATAGAGGTGCTGATTGTAAAAAGCAGCGGTGCTCCACATGCCCGGCGTGGCGTTGGCAATCCATTGCAGGGCGCCGATATTCGAGCTGGCGCTGAAGTCGCCGAGATGGGCCGGGTTGAGCAGGAACAGGTCGCCTTGCTTGTCGGTCGCGACCGCCCCGGCGGGGGTAAGGATCACGCCGCTCGAAGACAGATCCCAATCCTCCTGTGACATCAGCAATTGGTCGGAGGGCGTGAAATAATCGGCGGGCGTGGCCGCGCCGGGCGGGAAACGGAGCACGCTGTCGCCGAAGTTCACCCCGCCGCTTGAGGCATCGAACAATCCATTGCCGGTCGAAAGATAGACGCTGCCGGCGGCATCGGCCGCCGGTGCGGCGCCGCTCTGCCAGATGCCGCCCTCGGTGCCGCCGGGCGTAGCGTTAAAGGCGGAGCGCAGCGCCAGCGTCGTGGCGTCGTAGCTTAAGAGCCAGCCGTGGTACAGGCCCTTGTCGCAATAGCCTGCCCAGGCGACTTGGATGACGCCGTGATTCAGCAGCAGCCCGGCGCGTTGATTCTCCCAGAGCGGATCGAAACCCGGCGCCGCGATCAGAGTCGGTCCGCCGAATTTCTCGCCGCCCGTCGCGAGGTCCAGCGCATGCAGGCGCTGGGCATAGCTGTGATCGGGTTCGGTAGTCTTGGCGACCACGTAAAGGGTGTTCGTCGCCAGGTCAATCACCGGCGTGCCAATGATGCCGATTTCCGGGTAGATATCGCCGCAGTGCAGCGCCGCGCCCGCGTCCACCGGACCGCCCAGGTGGTCCACCCAAACCGGCGCTGTATCGGCGCCGCCGAGGTCGAAGGCATACACCGAATCATGGGCCGTGGCTACGAAAGCGAGCCCGTGCGGCTGGCCGTCGGCCAGTTGCACGCCCGCTACGTACAACGGCTCGGCATAGACTTGGCCGTCCACTTTGTATCGGCGCAAAAGTCCAAACTGGGTGGGGTTAACGTTGGTGGGAGTGAGCTGTGAGTCAACGTAAACGCCGGAACGGGTGTTGTCGCCCTGCCAGGTCCAGACCTGCGCGGCAGCCAGGGTCGTACACACGAGGAACGTGAGTGCCCAGCGCAACATGCCGATCGTGAGAGCCGCGGAAGCGGCGAACGGCTGGCTGGGGCTGGAACCAATTTACGGCTGCAGAACCATTACGGGCATTTGCTCAGCTCGGCGACGCTGGTTCTAAAGCGGGATGTTGCCGTGTTTCTTGGCGGGCATGGGCGAACGCTTGCCTTGCAGCATTTCGAGTGACTGAATGAGCCGCCGCCGAGTGTCGCGCGGGCGGATGATGGCGTCGAGATAGCCGAGCTCGGCCGCCGGGAATGGGCTGGCGAAGCGGTCGCGCACTTCCTGCGTCAGGCGCTGGCGCTCGGCGGCGGGGTCGGCGGCGGTGTCAATCTCGCGTTTGTAGATGACGTTGACCGCGGCTTCGGCGCCCATCACCGCCAGCTCCGCCGTGGGCCAGGCGTAGTTGCAATCGGTGCGGAGATGCTTTGACGCCATCACGCAATAAGCGCCGCCGTACGCCTTGCGCGTAATCACGGTGAGCTTGGGCACGGTAGCTTCGGCAAAGGCGTAAAGCAGCTTGGCGCCATGCCGGATGATGCCGCCCCACTCTTGGTTCGTGCCCGGGAGAAAGCCCGGCACATCCTCAAACGTCACCAGCGGAATGTTGAACGCGTCGCAGAAGCGCACGAAGCGCGCGCCTTTGACGCTGGCGTTGATATCGAGCACTCCGGCAAGGTGGAGAGGCTGATTGGCGACAATGCCCACGCTGCGCCCGTTGAGACGGGCGAAGCCAATAACCAGGTTGGGCGCGAAATGCTCCTGCACCTCGAAGAAGTAGCCTTCGTCGGCAATGGCGCGAATCGCCTCCCGCATGTCGTAAGCCTGATCGCTCGAGGCCGGAATCAGTGTGTCCAGCGCGGCGTCGGCGCGGTCAATCGGGTCGTTGGTGGGGCGCCGCGGCGGGTCGTCGAGATTGTTCGAAGGCAGAAAGCTGAGCAGCTCGCGAATCTGTGCCAGGCACTGCCGGTCGTCGTCGGCCATAAAGTGGGCGACGCCGCTGGTTTGGTTGTGGGTAAGCGCGCCGCCTAGATCCTCTTTGCTGACCTCTTCGTGAGTTACCGCCTTGATCACGTCCGGACCCGTCACAAACATATGGGCGGTGCCCTGCACCATCAGCACAAAATCGGTAATGGCGGGCGAGTACACGGCGCCGCCGGCGCAGGGGCCAAGCACGGCCGAAATTTGCGGCACTACGCCGCTGGCCAGCGTGTTGCGCAGGAAGATGTCGGCATAGCCACCCAGGGAGGCGACTCCCTCCTGAATGCGCGCCCCGCCACTGTCGTTCAAACCAATCAGGGGGGCGCCGACCTCGAGGGCGCGGTCCATGATCTTGCAAATCTTGGCGGCATTGGTGGCCGACAGCGACCCGCCGTAGACGGTGAAATCCTGTGCGAAAACGAACACCGTGCGTCCATCAATGCGGCCGAAGCCGGTGACGAAGCCATCCCCCGGCACGCGCTGCTCCGGCGACGGCGCGCCGAAATCGGTGGCTCGGGAGGCGACAAGCTGGTCGAACTCCTGGAAGCTGCCCGGGTCGAGCAGGAGATCGAGTCGTTCTCGGGCTAGCAATTTTCCCTGTTGATGGTGCTTTGCCTGCCGGGCGGCGCCACCCCCGCTCAGCGACTGGCTTTCACGGCGGGCCAGCTCGCGCGTGTGTAGCTCGTTGGACGACATGGACATAGAGGTTCTATTGTTCCACAGGATATGGAAAACGGTATATATCGGACTGGCGCTTGTGGTAAACTAAATTGTCGTTAAATCACACTTTGATGGTTTTCGTGGTTATTAATCCACGCATTCCGGTGAGGAGAACCCATGTCGAAACCCTCCCGCATCAGCAAGTACAACTTAATTCCACAGGGCAGCCGGGCGATCGTTTGCGAAGGCAATATCCGTTTGGGTCTGGTGGATTCGGTCAAACTGGAAACCTACGTTAAGAACGCCGGCCGCAAAGTGGCCGCCGATGAGGACGTGCAGTGGGCGCTGAAACATGCGCTGTTGGCGCGTTACAGGATCTTCCACAAGCCGTTGTCGTCACGCGAACTGGAGACGGCCGCGGCGATTGACGATTAGCCCGGTGATGAGCCGTTAGGCGTCCCTTTCCTCTGACATTTCTATGGCGTGTTGGGCGGCGACCGTGTCCAGCAGGTCGCGGCAGGCATTGAGTTGTCGGGCGGCGAAGAGCTGCGAGAACTCATCGGCGGCGTCGGGATAGCGCATCGCCACCCGAGTCAGGGCGCGGCTTACCGCGTCCAGGTCGTCAATTCCGTTCTCCAGGCCGGGATCCATGCCGGTTTGCAGCCGGGCGCGGAGATCGGCCATGCCCAGTAAGAAAGCTTCGTCGTCGCTCAGGCGTCCACCATTCATAAGTAATCCGCGGTACTGGTCGGGGCGGCCGGATTTGAACCGGCGGCCCCCTGCGCCCAAGGCAGGTGCGCTACCGGGCTGCGCTACGCCCCGACATGACTATATAGTACCAACATTGCGCGGTGTTCGAGTTTGACTTTTAGCGAGTAACACGCTATAAACCCAATGAACGAAAAACCTAAGGAGAGCAATGTCAACTATCAGCAAAGCGATTGAAGATTTGGAAGAACAACGCACCCGCATCGAGGCGGCGTTGCGGGTTTTGCGCAGCCTGAGCGGCGGCGGCAGCCCGCGTGGACGCAAGCCGAAATACATGACCGGTGCCCTTGCCCTGGATTCGGGCGCGCCGGAAAAGAAGAAGCGCAAGATCAGCGCGGCCGGGCGGCGCCGCATTGCCGAGGCGCAGAAGCGGCGTTGGGCGAAGGTGCGGGCGGCGAAGCAGTAGGACGGGCGACCAATTCCATATACAGGCAGCCACCGAGTCCTCCATGGGAGGAGATCGAGGTGGAAGGCCGCGAAATTCCGAACGGGCGGCCCGCTGCCGTGAAGCGAATTCCGTCGCGTCTTCGCTCCCCTGCCGCTGAAGACGGTCCCGGCGACGCGGCATCGCGGAGTCGCGGCGGGTTGGCGCGAACAGAGGCGAGCCTCTTACTTTTTTGGCTCGGCAAGGTCCGCGGCGGCGAGATCGCTCGAGGTTTCGCGGCGGCGGACGAGCCGTGCCCGTCCGCCCTCGAGCGCCACTTCGGCGGCGCGGGGGCGGGCATTGTAATTCGAACTTAGGCTGAAGCCGTACGCGCCGGCGTCGGCGATCACCATATAATCATCGGCGGCGAGCGGCGGCAGCCGGCGCTCGCGCCCCAGCACGTCCCCGGTTTCACAGATCGGGCCGACGATTTCGACCACCCGGCGCGCCCCCCGGCGGGGTATGACCGGTTGTATGTCGTGATAGGCATCATAGAGGCTCGGCCGGAGCAAGTCATTAGATCCGGCGTCGGCGATAACAAAGCGCTTGCGCCCGCTATCTTTTACATAGAGCACACGCGTGAGTAAGGAACCAGCGGCGGCGACCAGGCTGCGTCCGGGCTCGATAAGCAAACTCATTCCGGGCGGAAGCGCGGTGCGCAGGGCGCCGACATAGGCGGCAATCGTGGGCGGCCGCTGGCCGGGGCGATAGGCGATGCCCAAACCGCCGCCGGCATCGAAATAACGCAGCGCAACGCCGCGCTCGGCCAGGCGGGCCGTGAGTTGCGCCACCCGCGCCGCCGCCCGGGCAAAAGGCGCCAGACTGAGAATCTGCGAGCCGATGTGAAAACTGATGCCGGCCGGCTCGAGCCAGCGCGGCCGCGGCCTCAGATAAAGCTTCTGCGCCAGCGCCAACGTGACCCCGAATTTATGCTGGCGCAATCCGGTGGCGATGTGAGGATGGGTGACAGCGGCAATGTCGGGATTGACGCGCAGGCCGAAGCGCGCGGCGAGCCGGAGCCGCGCGGCGCGCTCGGCCAGCAGGTCGAGCTCGGCTTCGCTCTCGACATTGAACAGAAGAATGCCGGCGCGCAGGGCGGCGTCAATCTCGTCCCGAGTCTTGCCGACACCGCTGAAGACGGTACGGTCGGCGCGTCCGCCGGCCATGAGTACGCGTTCCAGCTCGCCGCCGGAGACCACGTCAAACCCGCTGCCCCATTGCGCCAGCCGGCGCAGCAGGGCGAGGTTGCCGTTGGCTTTCACGGCGGCGCAGATCAGGTGGTCGGTTGTACCGGCGGCGCGGCGGTACTGCTCGAAGTTGTGCCGGATCAGGTCGAAGTCGTAAACGTACAGCGGGGTGCCGAAGCGGCGCGCGAGGGCGGTAAGTTGGGCTTTTTCGCCGCTCACGCGGCTTTTAATACCACGACGGTGCGGTCGTCGGCGGCGAGCAGCCCGGCGCCGAAACGTTCCACGTCGGTGAAAATGGCGCTGACCACATCCTCGGGGGAATCATGAAAATGGTGGCGGAGCAGGGCTTCGAGGCGGGTGCGTCCGTACTCGTCGCCGGCGGGGTTCATAAACTCGGTGATGCCATCGCTCACGAAGACCACCAGTTCGCCGGGTTGGAGCTTGACCGTGACTTCCTCGTATTTGGAGTCTTCCAGCATGCCCAGCGGAATACCCGCGGCGGGCACAATGGAGCAGCCATGCGCGGTGACATGGATGGGATAGGGAAGTCCGCTATTGGCAATCTGCAGGCGCCGGCTGCGTTCGTTCCAAAGCGCGTAGATCAGGGTCATGAACTGCGACTCGACCTTGCGCTCGAGCAGGGCCACGTTCACGGCGGCGAGCAGCGCGGCGGGCGAGGGCTGGTGGGCCGCCTGCGCCCGCATGATGCCGCTGACTACGGCACCGTACAGGGCGGCGCCGGCGCCCTTGCCCGACACATCGCCGACGGCGATCGCCATGCGTTGGGCGCGGTAGGGGATGAAATCGTAGAGATCGCCCCCCAACTGACGGGCGGCGACCGAGCGCGCTGCGATGTGCAGCCGGATCAGCTCGGGACAGCAGGCGGGCAGCAAGTGTTCCTGAATATCCTGGGCGATGCGCAGATCGCGCTCCATTTGGCGCTCGGCGCGCACCACTTTTTGGTACAAGCGGGCATTGGCGATCGCCACGGCCATCTGCGCCGCGAGCGAGCTCATGGTGCGGGCATGGCGTTCGGTGTAGTAGCCCTTGCGCGTGAGCTCGAGGTCGAGCACGCCCAGCACCTCGCCCTGGTGCACCAGCGGCACCGCCATCTCGCTGCGCACGTCGGGATTGACCATGATGTAGCGCGGGTCGTCGCGCACGTCCTTCACCACCACCGCCTGCCGCGCCGTCAGGGCCGCGCCGGTGATGCCCTTGCCCAGCGGGATGTCGTGCTTGATCTGCACATTCTCGCCCAGCTTGACCGAGAGCCGGTGTTCGAGCTTGTTGCCGGCGTTATTGACCATGAGAACGCTGAATAGCTGGTAGTCGATGACGCGGCGGACCATTTCGGCGGTGCGGGTGAGCAAATCGTCCACCGAGAGGATGGAGGTCATCTCGCGGCTGATGTCGTTGAGCAGGCTCAGGGTTTTTTCGCGCTGCACCGCGTTGCGGTAGAGCTTGGCGTTTTCAATCGCGCTGGCAATGCGGCTGGCGATCAGCACCAGCGCCTGCACGTGGGTTTCGGAGAAGGCGTTGAGCTCGGGGGTTTGAATGTCAATCACCCCGATCACCTCGTTTTTCCAAAGTATGGGCACCGCGAGCTCGCTGCGAATATCCTGCAGCACGGGCAGATAGTGCGGATCGCGCAGGACGTCGTTGACCATCTGCGGTTTCTTCGTGAGCGCGGCCTGGCCCGTGACGCCCTGGCCAAATTTGACCCGCACTCCGTCCACGACCTCGGGCAAATGGCCGACGGCGAGGCGGATGCGCAGCTCGTGGCTGCGTTCGTTGGCCAGCAGAATGGCGAAAATATCGTAATGGACAACGCGGCGCACCAGCTCCGCCACGCGGGTGAGCACCTGGTCGAGATCGAGCGTGCCGTTCACCAGATCGCTCACCTCCAGCATGAAGGTGGCAAAATCGGCCAGTGGCGGTGCTTGGGGCTCGACTTCCATGAAGGGATGATAGCAAAAGGCGCACATATCGCGGACGGTTAGAATAGAGAAAGCATGGCGAATTTCTTTGCGGAAAGGTACGGAGTGCAAGCGGCGGAGCTGGAGACCTATCTGGCGGCGGCGCTCAGCCGGGGCGGCGAGTACGCCGATCTTTATTTCGAGTACCAGGCAAGTTCATCGCTGACGCTTGAAGAAGGGTTGATCAAGAGCGCGACCCAGGGGATTTCGCTCGGCGTCGGCATACGGGTGCTGAGTGGCGAGCGAACCGGCTACGCCTATACCGACGATCTGAATCCGGCCAAGATTCTGCGGGCCGCCGAGGTGGCGGCGCATATCGCGAGCGGTCCGGCGCAGCAGCGGATTGCCGGCCTGAACGCATCAGACTTGGGACAGCGTCCGACGGCATCGCTGTATCCGGTGACGCAGGCAGCGACCGATGCCGCCATGGCGATGAAGCTCGCGCTGGTGCGGCGGGCGGACCGCGCGGCGCGCGCTTATGACCCCCGCGTGGTGCAGGTGCGCGCCGGGTATGCCGACGAGCTGCGGCATATTTTGATCGTCCGCTCCGACGGGCGCTGCCAAAGCGACTCGCAGCCGATGGCGCGGCTGAGCGTATTCTGCCTGGCGCGCGAGGGAGCGCAAACCGAGCGCGGCAACGCCGGCGGCGGCGGCCGGGTGGAGCTCGAATTTTTCGACCAGGAGATCACACCCGAAAAGCTGGGCGAGCAGGCCGCGCGCGAGGCGGTGCAGCAGTTAAGCGCGGTCCCCTGCCCGGCGGGCGAGATGGAAGTCGTGCTCGGGCCGGGTTGGCCGGGAATCCTGCTGCATGAGGCCATCGGCCACGGCCTCGAGGCGGATTTCAACCGCAAGAAGACGAGCGCCTTCGCCGGATTGCTCGGCCAGCGCGTCGCCGGCGACCAGTGCACGGTCGTGGACAACGGCACGCTGCCCGGCCGGCGCGGTTCCGTCAACATGGACGATGAGGGTACGCCCACCCAGTGCACCACGCTGATCGAGAACGGCATTCTCAAGGGCTACTTGCAAGACCACCTCAGCAGCCACTTGACGCGGGCGCAGGCGACCGGCAATGGTCGGCGCGAGAGTTATGCTCACATGCCGATGCCGCGCATGACGAATACTTACATGTTGGCTGGCCAGCACGAACCCGAAGATATCATTCGCAGCGTAAAGCGGGGCTTGTACGCCGTGAACTTCGGCGGCGGCCAGGTCGACATCACCAATGGTAAGTTCGTTTTTTCGGCGTCGGAGAGTTACCTGATCGAAGACGGCAGAATCACCGCGCCGGTAAAAGGCGCGACGCTCATCGGCAACGGACCCGACGTGCTCACCCGCGTCTCCATGGTGGGCCACGATTTGCGCCTCGACCAGGGCATCGGCTCCTGCGGCAAGGACGGGCAGACGGTGCCGGTGGGCGTCGGCATACCAACGCTCAAGGTTGACCGCTTGACGGTCGGCGGTACGGGGGCATGAGGCCTGAGCTGGTCGAGTTGGCCCAGCGCATCGTGAGCGAAGCCGGGCGGAGGGGCGCGACCGATTGTGAGTGCGTGATCCGCGAGGGCAGGGAATTGTCGGTCAGCGTGCGGCTGGGCGAGACCGAATCCATTAAGCAGGCCGAGGGTAAATCGCTCGGCATCCGCGTCTTTCGCGGCCAGCAGGCGGGGACTACTTACAGTTCAGACCTGCACTGGCCCGCGGTCGAAGCAATGATTGACTCGGCGCTGGCCATTGCCGCCGCCGCCTCGCCCGACCCGGATGCCGGGCTGCCGGAGGCGGCCGAGATGGGAACGAGCGCCGGGGATCTGGGTTTGTATTTCCCCGCAACCGCGATGATCACGCCCGAGGAGGCGGTTTCGTGGGCGGCGCGCGCCGAACGGGCGGCGCTTGATTGCGACCCGCGGTTGACCAACTCCGACGGCGGCGGATTCGAGTGCGGCGAGGGCGGCAAGCTGCTGGTCAACTCGCGAGGGTTCGTGGGCGCCGTGCGGCACAGCAGCTGCGCCGTGAGCGCGGTGCCGATCGCCGCTGAAGACGGCAAAATGCAGCGCGATTATTGGTACTCGGCGGCGCGGCGGATTGGGAACCTGGAATCGCCCGAGTCGGTCGGCCGCACCGCCGCCGCGCGCACACTGCGCCGGCTGGGGGCGCGGAAGCCGGCGACGGCGCGGGTGCCGGTGGTGTTCGATCCGCAGACCGCGGCCAGCTTGCTCGGTCACTGGCTTGATGCGGTGTCGGGCGAGAGCATTTACCGCGAGGCCAGTTTTCTGACCGGCAAGTTGGGCGAGATGGTCGCCAGTCCCACATTGACCCTGGTGGACGACGGCACCATCGTCGGCGGCTTCGGCAGCGCACCCTTCGACGGTGAGGGCGTGCCGACGCGGCGCACGGTGGTGATTGGCGAAGGCCGGTTGGAGTCGTATTTATTGAATAGTTATGCGGCGCGCAAGCTGGGCCTGCGCACCACCGGTAACGCCGCGCGCGCCCTCGCCGGCGCTCCGGGCGTAAGTTGTGGGAATTTGCGGCTGACGGCGGGCGCCACAACGCCAGAGACGATCATAGGCTCGGTGGCCAACGGGCTCTACGTCACCCAATTCATGGGCTTTGGCGTGAATCCGGTGACGGGCGATTATTCGCGCGGCGCGTGCGGGATTTGGATTGAGAATGGTGAGTTGGCCTATCCCGTCGAGGAGATCACAGTGGCGGGAAATTTACAGGAGATGTTCCGCAACATTGCGGCGGTGGGCAATGACTTGGTGGTGCGCAGCGCCGTGAGCGCGCCGACACTGCTGATCGAGGGGTTAACGATTGCCGGCAGCTAAAACATATCTAATCGGCACGGGCGTCGCGGTGGTGATCGCGGTGGTGCTGGTGGCCGCGGCAATGCGCCACTCCAGCCCGGCGGGCACGCGCAACGATGGCTACGCCGCCGAGGTCGCGATCATCAATCCCCAGGTGTCGGCGGCGGAGAGCATGATGGCGGGCGGCGTAGTCTATTACACCGGCACAATTGAGAATCACGGCAATAGGACACTGACCGGCTACACCGTGGCCCTGACCTTCAAAGGCATTGACGGCAATGTGCTCGAACGCGACGAGCGCAGCTTGGTGGACGACCGCTTCCGCCCCGTTCCCCCGCATGGCTCCCGCAGCTTCGAAATCGGCTTCGACCGCGTACCGGAAGGCTGGAACCAGGCCCCACCTGACCCGCACGCAGTCTCGGTCTGGACGCGCTAACCGCATGACAAAAGTCACGAGGGTGCTATGACGAACGGCACTGGTGCGCCGGGAGGGCGGCGGCGAGTATGGATGAGGAGGCAGTACTTATGAAAAAACTTCTCTTCGTCCTTGTCGTTACCATTACCACCACGGCGCTTGCGCAAGCCAGCGGCGATGCCGCGATCGCCGCGCGCGACCATAGCGACGCGGCCGCGCTTTCCGCCATCATCGCCAGCGCACAAAAGGCCGCTGGCGACACCCATAACTTCGATGCGCAAATGCGGCTGGCGCAGCTTGACCACTGGATGACCGAGGTCACCTATGCACGGCCAGGGCGAGCTGGTCTCGCAACCGTCGCCAGCGAAGAGGTGAAGGCGGCGGAGGCGGCGGTGGCATTGCGGCCGCAATCGGCGGAGGCGCATGCCCGGCTGGGCATGGGCTTGTCGGATGCGATCGGCGCCGATCCGAGTTCGGCGATGACCGATGGCCCCCGCTCGATGGAGGAATTTACTGCGGCCTTGCGGCTGGATCCAAAAAACGCTGATGCCAAGTTGGGTGCAGCCATCGGGCTGCTGTTCACGCCGCCCGAGTATGGCGGCGATGTAAAGGAAGCGGTGGCGCAGATGCGGCAGGCCGTGGCGCTGGCGCCGACGGACGACACCGCGCACCTGTGGCTGGCTCAGGCGCTGGCAAAAGACGGAGAACCGGCGGCGGCGCTCGCGGAAGTCAACGCCGCCTTGGCGATTGATCCCAACCGCGACTGGACCAAGCTGTTGCAGCGCCAATTGTCGGCGACGCCAAAGCGTCTAAACTAAAAGGCCATGCCGAATCACACGGCCGAACTGGGATGGGCGCGCTACGCGCTGTTGCTGTACCTGGGTATTTTCCTGGTGCAGCCGGTGTTCGGCCACGCCTCATTGGCTGAATGGTGCGCGACAGCCGTGGCGGTGCTGGTTTTCCTGATCGCCTATTTTGAGGCTTTCAGGTGCCAGGGGCACCCGCGGCTCTTCGCGTGCGTGGCGGTCATGTCAGTGCTGGGCGCCGCCTTCTGCACCGTCAACGTGGGGGCCTCGACTTTTTTTGTCTATGCCACCGCGTTTGCGGCGTTCGCCCCGACCACGCGGCAGGCGGTCGCGACAATGGCGGGGCTTATGGGTGTGTTGGCCGCGGTAACGCTCGCGGCCCACGCTCCGTTGATGTACTGGCTGCCTGGCGCGGTGTTTTCGTTGGTGGTAGGCGCGACGAATTTGCAAGTGGCGCAGGCCAAGCGCGCACGGGCCAAGCTCAACGCGGCGCGCGCCGAGGTCGAGTACCTGGGCAAGGTGGCCGAGCGCGAACGTATCGCGCGCGACCTGCACGATGTACTCGGTCACACGCTCTCGGTGGTCGCTCTCAAGGTCGAGTTGGCGTCGAAGCTGATGGCGGCGGATGGTTCGCGTGCCCAGCGCGAGCTGGCCGAGGTGCAGGCGATTACGCGCGGCGCGTTGGACGAAGTGAGGCAGGCGATCGGCGGCTACCGGGGACAGGGCTTGGCGGCCGAACTGGCCCGGGCCGCGGCCACATTGGAACGCGCCGGGGTGAGCTTCGCCGGCTTCACGCCGGAACACGGCACTCCCGCGGTCGCGCCGGCGCAGGAGCCGGTGCTGGCGCTGGCGTTGCGCGAGGCGGTCACGAATATCGTCCGCCATGCGGGCGCGAGGCACTGTCGGGTGGCGCTCGACCCGGCGGATACGGAGTGGCGCTTGTGCATCGAGGACGATGGCGTCGGCGGCGCGCGCGAGGGTAACGGCCTGCGCGGCATGCGGGAGCGGGTCGAGGCGGCGCGCGGCAGCCTGCGCTGCGAGCCGGCGGCGGCCAACGGCACCGGCACCCGGCTCCTGATCGTGCTGCCGAGAGTTGCCCCATCATGAAGCCGATCCGCATTGTGCTGGCCGAGGATCAAGCCATGGTGCTGGGCGCGCTGGGCGCGCTGCTGGCCCTCGAAGCCGACATGCAGGTCGTGGCGCTGGCCCGTGATGGCGCCGAGGCGCTGGCCGCTGTGCGAACCCACCGGCCGGAAATATTGATCACCGATATCGAAATGCCCGGCCTGAGCGGCTTGGAAGTGGCGAGCGCGTTGCACGGCGAGAAGTCGGCAACCAAGGCGATTATCCTGACCACGTTCGCGCGCCCTGGCTATTTGCGCCGCGCACTCGAGGCCAACGCCTGGGGCTATTTGCTTAAGGACAAGCCCGCCGAAGAACTAGCGGCGGCGGTCCGCCGCGTACATGCCGGCCAGCGCGTGGTAGCCCCGGAGTTGGCCGCGGATGCATGGAGCGAACACGACCCCCTGACCGAGCGCGAGCGCCAGGTGCTGCGCCTCGCCGGCGAAGGCCACGCCAGCAGTTCCATCGCGGCCCAGCTGGAACTTTCAGAAGGCACCGTCCGCAACTATTTGTCAGAAGCGATGAGCAAGCTCGGCGCCGGCAACCGCGTCGAAGCCGCTCGAATGGCCCGCGCCAAAGGCTGGCTGTAGGAAAGGTGACGATGCGCGTCGCCGGACATTTGAAATGCCGTCGTTCTATCCTTCGCGCTTGTGCCGAAGGCGGGACAGTTCGGTCAAGCGTTCGCGCAGACGCTTTTCGAATCCCTGATCCGTGGGTTGGTAATAGTCGCGGTCGCGAAGATTCTCGGGAAGGCACTCCATGTCGGCGATGCCTTCTTCGAGGTCGGGGGCGTACTGGTAGCCGCGTCCGTAGCCGAGGCCCTTCATGAGTTTCGTCGGGGCATTGCGCAGGTGCAGGGGCACCGGGTCGGCGCGGGTGGAGTGGACGTCGTCGAGGACGCGTCCGTAGGCGGCGTAAAGGGCGTTCGATTTGGGGGCGAGGGCGAGATAGGCGCAGGCCTGGGCCAGGGCCAGTGCGGCCTCCGGCAGTCCAATCGCCTCAAGCGCGGCGCGGGCGGCCAGGGTTTGCTCCAGCGCGCGCGGGTCGGCGAGGCCGATATCCTCGGATGCGAAGCGCACCATGCGCCGCGCGACGTAGAGCGGGTCCTCGCCGCTCTCCAGCATGCGTGCCAGCCAATACAAGCTGGCGTTCACATCGCTGTTGCGCAGCGACTTGTGCAGCGCCGAAATCAGATTGAAATGCTGCTCGCCCGAGCGGTCGTAAAGCAGCGCCTTGTGCTGCAGCGTGGCTTCCAGGTCGGCGCGCCTGATGGTGATCTTCCCGTCGGGCGCGGGCTGCGCGCCGGTGAGCAGCGCTTCGAGCAAATTCAGCGCCATGCGGGCGTCGCCGTTGGCGAACTGCGCCATGGCGCGCAACAACTCGTCGTCAATTGAAAGCGTGACCTCTGGCGGGCGGCTGCGCAACACTCCGCGCTCGCGATCGGCGATGGCGCGCCGCAGCAAATCAACAATGGACTCGTCGTTGAGCGCTTCGAGTACATGGACGCGCGCGCGCGACAGCAGCGCCGAGTTGACCTCGAAGCTGGGATTTTCGGTGGTCGCGCCGATGAGCGTAATGGCGCCGCTCTCGACGTACGGCAGAAACGCATCCTGCTGGGCGCGATTGAACCGGTGGATTTCGTCAATAAAAAGGATCGTCCGCTGGCCATGCGCGTGGGCGCGCTCGGCGGCGGCCATGACTTCGCGAATCTCCTTAATACCGCTGGTGACGGCGCTGAAGGGCACGAAACGGCGCTGGGTTTGGCGCGCGATCACCCGCGCCAGCGTCGTCTTCCCCACGCCCGGCGGTCCCCACAGCAACAGCGAGCCGAGTTGGTCACTCTCGATCTGCGCGCGCAGCGGTTTGCCCGGGCCGAGCAGCTGCGGCTGGCCGACGATCTCGTCGAGCGTGCGCGGACGCATGCGGTCGGCCAGGGGCTGGGCGCCGGTGTTGTCCGCTTCGGCTAAAGGCTGTTCGAAGAGTGACATGCTAGAATTCCGGCCATGATCCCCAACAAAGTGCGCATTTGCGTCATGGGCTTGTTTTTGACGTGGCTCTCGTTATCGTGCGCCCTCGCCGCCCAGCGCGGAGCGGCGCCGGCGTGGCCGGCTACCGAAGGCGACTTCGCGCTGGCCAGCTTTCATTTCGACGATGGCGAAACCCTCGATCATCTCAACTTGCATTACACCACACTGGGCGCGCCGCGCCGCAATGCGGCCGGCGTGGTGGACAATGCGGTGGTCATTATCCATGGCACCGGCGGCACCGGGCAGCAGTTCCTGAGCCCGGCCTTTGCCGGCCAGTTGTTTGGACCGGGCCAGCCGCTCGACATCACCAAGTTTTATATTGTGCTGCCCGACAACATCGGCCACGGCAAGTCGAGCAAGCCCAGCGACGGCCTGCACGCCAAGTTTCCACATTACGGGTACCGCGACATGGTGCGGGCACAGCACGATTTGCTGACCGAGCACCTGGGCGTGAATCATCTGCGCCTCGTGATGGGAACGTCCATGGGCGGAATGCAGAGCTGGCTGTGGCCTGAAATGTACCCCGACTTCATGGACGCGGCCATGCCACTGGCCAGCGAGCCGGTACAGATCGCCGGCCGCAACCGCTACTTCCGGCGCATGGTGATTGACTCGATTTCGAAAAGCCCCGGCTACGACAACGGCGAATACAAAACGCCGCCGGTGGGCATCGAAGGCGCCTTCTACGCGCTTGCCGTCATGACCTCGAGCCCGAAGGACATGCAAAAGCAAATGCCCACCAAGGAACTCGCCGACGCGGGCTTTGACCGCATGATCGCGCGCGATCTCAAGGCCTACGACGCCAACGACATGCTCTACCAGTTCGCCTCTTCGGGCGATTACAACCCTGAGCCGGATCTGGAAAAAATTCAGTGCTACTTGATGGCGGTGAATTCGGCCGACGACCAGGTGAATCCGCCCGAACTGGGTGTCATGGAGCCGAACATCAAGCGCGTGTTGCACGGGCAGTACATTCTGATCCCCATCGGCCCGGACACGCGCGGCCACGGCACGCACACGCTGGCCAAGGTTTGGAAAAGCCATCTGGTGGATTTGCTCGCTGAATCTGCGCATTAAGCCGGGTGGTAGACTGAAAGCTCGGCAAGCGGGCGGGCAATCGCGGCGAGCGGGCAACCGTAAGTCGAGGAAAGTCCGGACTCCATAGGGAAGCGTGCTGGCTAACGGCCAGGGGTTCGGCCTCAAAGGCCGGGTCACGGAAAGTGCCACAGAAAATATACCGCCGGTGGGCCTTCGGGAACATCGGTTAGGGTGAAAAGGTGCGGTAAGAGCGCACCGCCCCGCCGGCGACGGCCGGGGGCAGGGTAAACCCCACGTGGAGCAAGACCAAATAGGGGAGGGAGGGCTGTCCCGGCCCGTTATCAACTCCCGGGTAGGTCGCTAGAGGAGCGCTGTATGGGCATTCGCAGACTAATGAGTGCCGACCGCGGCGGCGCACGCCGCCGCGGCGCACAGAATCCGGCTTATAGCCCGGTTGCCGATACATTACGACATGGCGGAGATGGTCATCAATGGGGCGGCGCGGATCAGCGGCGCGGTGCGCCTGCCCGGCGACAAGTCGCTCTCCCATCGCTGCGCCCTTCTCGGCGCGATTGCCGACGGCGATTCGGTCATCGAGAATTACTCCGGCGGGGCGGATTGCCAATCATCGTTGAGCTGCATCGAAGCTCTCGGCGTCAAGGT
>JANWLQ010000017.1 GCA_025450725.1 Terriglobales bacterium | reverse complement strand
CCGAGCCGGCCAAACCCGGCGGCAGCGGCGACGCCACACCGCACAGTTGCGAAAGGGCTTGGGCCGACTCGGCGTTGAGCGAGTGGCTGTCGAGCTGGAGAGAAAAGCCGCGGCCGTCAACACTGGCCGCGAGTTGGGCGGTATCATCGGCCGCGGTACTTGCAATCCGCGGCGTGTTATCGTGGCGGGCGGGCAGCAGGTGAACGCCGCCGCCGTCCCATACGACACGCGCCGCGGGCAGGCTGATTTCGTTGCCGGCGGTGGCGAGGCGAATCTGATGCAGTTGAAAACGGCCGGCGGCCGCAAGCCCGGATTGCCAGCGCAGCGTCGCATCGCCGTCGGCGTTGCCGGTGGCCTCGAGATTGGGTGGCAGGTGCGCTTTGACCGCGAGCACCAGCGGCAGCAAGTCGGCGGCGGCAAATTGGCGCAGGCTCAGCTTCAGATTGGCTTGCGGCTGCGAGAACAAGCGGTCCACCGAACCGGAGAGCCGCAGGTGCCGCCAGCCCGCATCGCCCAAGCCATGCAGTTCAAAATGATCCTGGGCGGGAAAGTAGTCGGCGAGAAAACTGGTTTGAATGCTGGCCGGCGGCGGCAGCATGTCCCAACGCCGCACCGATTGCGCGCTCAAGGTGCCGCTCAGACTAAACTCGGCGCCGGTGCCCTGGACGTGAACCAGGGCGCCGAGAATGCCGTGCACGCCGGCATCATGACCGAACAGGAGTGCCGACGAGCCGGCCAGGTAGGAATTCGCGACACGCAGCACCAGGTCAAAGGGAAGCTGGCGGAAATCGCCCCTGCCGGGCGCGGCCCAACCTCCCGCCCAACGCCCGTCAATGCGTACGTCGCCGGTATTGGAAAGGTTGAGGTCGGTGCGCAGCGGTTGAAACTGCACCTGCAAGCGCCAGTTGTCGCCGGCGCGGGCGAGCGAGCCGGAAACCTGGCCGAGATAGAACCGCGTCTTCGACTGTTCCAACTTGAAGTTAATGCGTCCCTCGCTCCACTCAAGATAGGGAAAGCGGCGGCTCAGCGGCGCGGAGGGCGCGGCGAGCGCGGCGTGTTGTTGCGCTTGCGAACCGGGGGCGCGCGGAGCATCGAGCAGCGCGGCGATATTCCACTCCCCGGCCGCGTCGCGCACCAAATTAATGCTGGGGTGGTTGAGTTCGAGGCGGGCGAAGACGAGCCGCCCGCTGATCAGGGGTCCGAGTTGGACCGAAGCGCTGGCGCTGTCGGCGATGACCATGTCTTCAATGCCGAAGGCGGGCGCGTCGGCGAGGCGCACCTGATCAAGCTCCACGCCGGGAAGCGGAAACAAGCGCAAATGCACCGCGTCCGCGCGCACGCTGCGCCCGAGGTCGGCGGAAAGACTGCGCAGAATACGCTGGCGCGCCGGCTGGAGACTGACGAAGGGAGCGACGATGGGAATCAGCACCACGGCCAGAACGCCGTACCAGATCTGGCGGCGGCTGAGCGTCATCGCGGCAAGCGCAGGGTGCGGCTCCAGCGGGTTCGGGTGGGCGCGTGGATAATGACGGAGAGCAGGCCCGCGACGCGGTCGCCCATGCCCTGGGCAAGGTAGTCGCTCTCATCGCTTTCGTACGACCAATAAATAATGCTCGGGCGGCCGATGAGATTGGCTTCCGGGACGAAGCCCCAGTAGCGGGAATCGAGCGAGTTGTCGCGATTGTCGCCCATGCAAAAATACTGGCCGGGCGGCACGACCACGGCGCCATCCTGAAGATACTGCGGCAGCGCCGCTTGCCACCCGGGCGCGGTCTCGAGCGGCGTGCCGCCATTGGGCCAGTCATCGCGCGCCGGGTCGTAGCCGCCGCTGTGGACCGCGTAGGGCTCGACCAGCGCTTGACCGTTGCGGTACACGACGCCGTGCACCAGCTTGATATGGTCGCCGGGCAGGCCGATTAATCGCTTCACCACGTGCTCGCCCGGCGGTGTGTTGATGGGCGGCGCCGTGTCGTTTTGGGTGGCCAGAAACACGACGATATCGCCATGTTGGAGGCCGCGGTAGGGGAGCAGAACGCGCGTCCAGTCATTGGGAGGCGGCGAGAGGCGAATCCGATCGGCAAGCAGGTGATCGCCGATCAGCAGCGTGTTCTCCATCGAACCCGAAGGAATATCAAACGGCTGCACCACGAAGGTGATGATGAAGAGCGCCACCACCAAGGTTGGGATCCATACCCGGAGGAAGGTCTCGGTCAGCGGCGTGGGTGTCGTCTTGGGCATGGGATGTGTCTATTTTACAAGGACGCCGAGGTGGGCGAGAGCGGCGGCCGCGGCTTTTTGTTCGGCATCCTTCTTTGTCGGCGCGGTGGCGGAACCGGTGTACAGGTCGCCCAGCGATACTTCGACGGTGAAGCGCTTGTCGTGTTCCGGTCCGCTGGCGGCCAGGACGCGGTACCGCGGCAGCGGGCGGGCATGGGCGTGGGCCCACTCCTGCAGCGCCGACTTGTAGGCGAACTCGTGCAATTGCTCGAGCGAAAGCTGATCGAGGCTGGCGCCGACAATGTAACGGTCAATAAAGTCCGCCGCCGCGGCGTAGCCCGCATCGAGGTGCAGGGCGGCAATAATCGCTTCCATTGTGTTCGCCAAAAGTCGCTGCTTGTCACGTCCGCCGATCGCCTCTTCGGCGCGGCTCAGGCGGAGCTCGGCGCGCAGTTCGAGCCGTCCTGCGGCGAGAGCCAGGTTGCGCGCGCTGACCAGCCAGGATCGCAGCCGGCTGAGCTGGCCTTCCGACGCTTCCGGAAAGGCGGCCATGAGGCGCTCGCAAATGCGCAGACCGAGCACCGCGTCGCCGAGGAACTCCAGCCGTTCATTATCCAGGCCAGGGGCTTGGGAATCGGGCTGTTCACGGCCGAAGGAGCGGTGGGTCAGCGCCTGGCGCAACAACTCGGGCTGACGAAAGGCGTGGCCCAAACGCTGCTCCAGACTCTGTGGCATTCGGGGTAGACGAAGTTGGTTTAGTGTCCTTGCAGTTGCGCAATGCGCTTGCGGTTGGAGGCGACGGCGCTTTGCACGGCGGGGTCGTTAGGCGAAGCTTTGGAGGCGCTGTCGAGCGAGGCCAATGCTTCCGAGTATTGCTTCAGGTTGATTTGCGCCATGGCGGTATAGAAGTAATCCACCGCCTGGTGGGCCGCATCATCGAAGGGAATCGCCTTGGCGTAATTGGCGACGACGTTGGGATAGTCCTTGTTAATGTTCGCAATGCGGGCAAGCGAGGAGTAGGCGATCGAGCGCACCTCGTTTTTGGCGGCGGTGGTGAAGGGCTGTCCGTTCAGCGTGTCGCCCTGAGTGTCGGCCACCTTCAGCGCCTGCATCGCGTCGTCGGTCGCTTCCTTGAGCCGCTGATCCTTGTCGAGATCGGTTTCAGTGACCTTGTTGGGAATCATGTCGGCGACAGTGGTGAGCGCGTAGACGTCGGTGGGATCGTACTTGATGGCTTGCTCACCGTAGATCAGGCTCTTGTCATAGTTCGGTGGCTTCTGGGCCTGATAGTACTCAAGGCCGAAGGTCGATACCGCGGCCAGAAAATCGCTGGTCGGGTAGTTGGTCACAAAGGCTGTCAGCGCAGCGTCCACCTGGTCGCTGGGAGTGGCCGGATCCTTAATCAACTTGTTCAACGAGTTGAGCGCATCCTGCTCGGCCTTGCTCTTGGCGTGGGCGCCTTTCGGGGCGCTCGAGGTGACGCTGGCAGCCGGCGGTTTGGCTTGCGCGACAAGGACAGGCGCCGAGCAAAGGAGCAACGCCAAAGGATAGGCAAAAGAGGTTTTTTTCATGGCAATGAAATAGTGGAATAGTGGAATTATACAGGGTTCAATGCGCGGCCGGAGGCCGATATGGAGCTTTGATGCCGGCGCTGGCCAGGTTTTTCGAAATGGGAGTGTCAGCGGTCAACATTGCCGCCTTGTAGCGCACGATGGCTTCGGCGCGGTTGTTCTCGGCGTCAAACAAGCGGGCGAGAAAAATATTGGACCAGGTCTTGACGTGGGGGCTGGCATTGGCCACCGCGAGCGCACTTTGAAATTGTGTGATGGCGGTATTGGGCTGGTTCTGTTCGGTGGCGATTTTGCCCAGTAGAAAGTAGGCCTCGCCGCGGTCCGATCCCGGCTTTTGCAGAGCGGCATTGGCGAGCGCGGCGGCGCCGGGCAGGTCGTGCGCATCAAGCCGCTCCTGCCCGAGTTCCACCAAACCTTTGACGTGCGCCGCCTCGGCGACGGTGGACGTCACCGTGGTCAGCGGTGGGGCGGGGGCGAAATTGATCTTCTTGCTCTGACTGCCAATTTCATCGAGCCGCGCGGCGAAGGCGGCCACCGGGTAGAACTCAATGAAGTTGGCGGGGTCGGCGCGGAAGGCGGTCAACTGATCAACCCAATACGGCGTAAGCACCAGCCCGTGAGCCGCGGCGCTAGTGGCCGCCTGCTGTCTGTCGGCCAGGGTTTTTTGGTCGAGTTGGATCTCGATGGCGCGCACCAGGCACTCCGTGGCGAACAGTTGCGGGTCGCGCTTGTACTGCACTTCCAGCGCGGGGGCGCGCGCCACCTGGGGCAAAATCTCTTCACCCACCTGCGTGAAAATCGCGGGATATTGGGCCAGGATCGGGTCCAGCACAAAATGAAGGTAGGTGTGGCGCACCTGGTGTAGCTGCGACTTCAGATCCAGGTTAACGGCGATGTAGTAGTTGCCGCTGTAGCTGAGCGCGTCGGACTGGGTGGGCGACAGCATGGGGTCGGGACAGATAAAAAGCTGACGCGTTGCGTAGCCCCGCGGGATCCGAAAAAAGGCGTCAACCGTGCCCAGCGTGGCGCGGGCGAGGGCGGAGTCCTGAGCGAGCGCGAGCTCGAAGGCGGGCTGCGCGTCATCCCAAACCTTCTCGATGCCCGCGTCGGCGTAAAAGCGCGCCAGCAGGGGCACAATGTCGGAAACCGCGGCGGCTTCCGGCGGCAAGCCGGCCGACGGAACGGTGAGGCTCAACCCGGGCGGATTGCCGAGAAACAGCGCAAGCGATGTGTACTGCTGCAGATCCTGCGCCGGGTCGTCGCGATGATGCGAAAGGTAGTACGCCTTCAGTTCCTGCACCACCGGCAACTCGGATTTCGCGGCTAACTGTTGGCGGATTTTGACGCGGAGCACGGCGGCGGGATCGGTCGAGGTGGTGGAAACACCGGCGTCATAGCCGACGGCGTTGAGGGCGCACAAGACGGTGAAGAGCGCGGGGTTGGAGTCAACGATAACGCTCGTGGCGGGCTGGGCGGCATTCTGGGTTTGTGCGAGCAGTAGTCCGCTCGAAAGCAATGCGACCAGGAGGAAACCGATGCGATGCGCCACCGAGGCTGGTTTAGCCACGCACATCCACGGTTCCAAACGACACCACCACGCTGCCGGTTGTGGGCTGGCCCAGGGTTGTCGTGGCGGGCTGGAACACGCCCAAGAGCAACTGGTTGTTCAGCCGCGAGATGAGGCCGGCATCGGCGGGGCCGGAGAGGACGTTGTAGCCGTAGACATGGCCGCTGGCGTCAATTTGGGCCTCCACCATGACGTTGCCGCCGATATTGGCGTCGGGCAGGCTGGTCAGCCGGGGCGGCGTGGCGGCGCTGATCAGTACGTCAGGCAGATTGCTATCGACGATGCTGCCGCGAACACCGCCGGCCAGAGCGATGAACAGGCAGAGAGCGGCGGTGGTACCCACTGTCATCGGCACGGCGAGGGCTTCGATGGCGCTGCGGAGGCGCATCTTCCAGTAAATCCAGTGCTGACCGGAGGCGGCGCGATGGGAGGCATCCACGCGCAAGCGAATGGCCAGGTTGCGGGGTGGTGTGGGCGTCGGCAGGGCGCGCAGTCCTGCCCCCATGTGCCGATAGGCGGCGAGGGTGGCGCTGCACTCGGGGCAGGCCTCGAGGTGGTGGATGAGCCGGCCGCTGTCGCCCGGATCGAGCTCACCATCGAGGTAGGCACTGAGCGCCGGCTGCAGGGACATACACCCAAGCTTAACCATTTTGTACCACCACTCTTTGGCGCAACATCTCGCGCCCGCGCAGCAGCCGGCTCTTCACCGTGCCCACGCGCACTTTCAGGATTTCGGCGATTTCGTCGTAGCTGAAACCTTCCATCTCCCGCAGCAACAGCACGGCGTGATATGGTTCCGGCACTTCGGCCAGCGCGCGCCGCATTTGCACCTGGACTTCGTGGCGCAAGGTTTGGTGCAGCGGCGAGTCGCCCTGATCGGCGAGGCGCGAGGACCAACTCAGGCCATTTTCATCCTCTTCGTCGAGCGAGGCCTCCTGGCGCTTATGCCGCCGCCACCAGCGGCGATGGTTGCTGGCTTCATGCAAGGCAATCTGGTAGAGCCAGGTGCGTAAGCTGCTTTTGCCCTCAAATTGCCGGGCCGAACGGAAGACCTTGAGAAAAACCTCTTGCAATGCGTCGGCGGAATCGTCGGCGTTGCCAAGAATGCGGGTAATAAAGCGATAGAGCGGCTGGTGGTAGAGCGAAATCAGGTAGTTGAACGCCTCGACCGAGCCTAAACGCAGCTCGCCGACGAGCTGCTGCTCACCCCAGACGGCCACGCCGGAACTGTGGCTAAACCCGACGGTTGTATCATGCGTGCTCATCGCCCAATTCAAATTTACTACGATTCCAGTATCGGTAGACTCCGGGGAGCGCTGGAAAGTTCCAGTGAATTTCATGGCAGGCGGGTCTTTTCCATCAGTTTGGCCTGCTTTAAGTGGACGTAGGCGGCGGCCAAATAGGCGATCACGAGGCCGGGCCAGCCGTCACGAAATCCCTGTTTGAGAATGTAGCTGCGGAAAAAGGTCCAGGGGGGCGAAAAGGCCAGCGCCCAAACCGAAACGCGACGGCCTTGGCGCAAGCGCGAGGCGGAGGCGAGGTCGGTATAGCGGTTCATGACCGCGACATGTTCATGAAGGTTGCGGCGGGTGTAGTGCAACAGGTCGCCCGGTACAGTGAGAACGCGGCCGTTGACTTTGGGTTCTTCATGCGGCGGTTCACCATCCCAGCGGGTCACGGCGCGGCGGTACAGCCGGGTCTGCCAATCGGGATACCAGCCGGAGTGG
>JANWLQ010000016.1 GCA_025450725.1 Terriglobales bacterium | reverse complement strand
ACCACGTAGTCATATCTATTATAAGCGCCAATCTCCCGCGAGGCGTCGGCGAGCCGGGTGGCAATCACTTCGGGCGCGTCCAGCCCACGGTTCCGCAGCCGCCAGGCCAGCGTTTCGCGATTGGGCGGGGCGATGAAAATACTGATCGCGTCGGACAGGCGCCGCTTCACCTGCTGCGCCCCCTGGATGTCAATATCGAGAACCAAATCCTCCCGCCGCCGCTGCGCATCGTCCAGGAACGACCAGGCAGTGCCGTAAAAATTGCCGAACACCTCGGCGTGCTCCAAAAAAGCGCCCTCGGCGGCCATCGCCTGAAAGCGCGCGCGGTCCACGAAAAAGTATTCGCGGCCATCCTGCTCGCTGCCGCGCGGGGCTCGCGTGGTGTAGGAAATTGAAAAACTCAAACCTGGCACCAGCCGAAACAGCTCGCGCACCAGTGTGCTCTTGCCCGACCCCGAAGGCGCGGAAATGATAAACAGTGCCATTGCCTATTCTAAATTCTGCACTTGCTCGCGGATTTTTTCCACTTCCGCCTTCAGGCCCAGCGCCAATTCCGCGATGCGCAGGCCGGGCGCCGCGGCGGAGGTGGTCTTGGAGAGCATGGTGTTGACCTCGCGGTTGAGCTCCTGGGCGAGAAAGTCGAGGCGTTTGCCGATTTCCCCGCCGCTTGCGAGCAGCGCTCGGCATTGGGCGAGGTGGGCGTCAATGCGGGTCAGTTCCTCGCTGATGTCGCTGCGCTCGGCCTGCAGCGCCGCCTCCTGCAGTAGGCGCTCCGGATTGACCGCCGCTCCGGCCAGCAGTTCCTGCATCCGCGCCCGCAGCCGCTCCAACTGTGCCGCCTCCAGCGCCGCGCGATGGTTCGCGATTGCGCCCACCTCTTGGGCCACCGCCTCGAGCCGCTGGGCAACGTCGCGTCCCAAAGCCTCGCCTTCCCCCAGTCGTGCCGCTTGCAACTGCTCGAGCGCCGAGGCGAATGCGTCCGGCAGCAGTCCGGCCGCCGCGCTGGCCGCTCCGTCATTGCCCGCCGCTATCCATAGTCCCGGAATCCGCAACAGCTCACTGATCCGCGGTGGGTCGCGCAAATCGAGTCGCGCACTCAACGTCGCGTGCGCTTCGAGATAGGTTTCCACCAACGACCAATTCATCGTCATCGCCGCCGTTCCGGGCTCGCCATCGCCGCCATCAAATTGAATTCGGATGTCCACGTGGCCGCGGCGCAAGCTGGCGCGCAACCGCTTTTCGAGATTTGCCTGTTCGCCCTCCAGCTCCGCCGGCAACTGCCAACGCAGGTCAAGGAAGCGATGGTTGACCGACTTCAGCGTCACCGTCAGCCCCGGAACCAAGGCTTGCGCGTACCCGGTCATCGAATAAATGCGCCCCATTTTCATCTGCTACAACGCTAACATGACGAACATTGCATTCATAGTCGCGGCTTGATTGCGCGTATACTACGGCCCGTATGCTGCGACTTCGCTCCATCCTCCCGACCATCGCCCTGCTGGCCATTGCCGGCGGCGCGCAAACGTTCAACGCCGCGCAATGGACCGGTCTGCGCTACCGGCTCATCGGGCCGTTTCGGGGCGGTCGAGTGACTGCCGTCACCGGCGTGCCGAGCCAGCCCAACACCTTCTATTTCGGTTCCACCGGCGGCGGAGTCTGGAAGACCACCGATGCGGGCCACGACTGGGTGAACGTTTCGGACGGCTTCTTTTCAGTCGGCTCGATGGGCGCGTTGGCGGTGGCCGACTCCGACCCCAATACCATCTATGCCGGCACAGGTTCGTCGAAGATTCGCAGCAACGTGTCAATTGGCCGGGGCATTTACAAATCCACCGACGCCGGTAAGACCTGGACCTTCGCCGGGCTGCGCGATGTGGGTCAGATTGCGACCGTCGTGATAGATCCTCACGACGCCAACCTCGTCTATGTGGCGGCGCAAGGCGATCCTTTTAAAGACACCCCCGATCGTGGCGTGTATCGGTCCCGGGATGGCGGGCAGAGCTGGACCAAGGTGCTCTATAAAACCCAAGCGCTCGGCGTCGCGGCGCTGGCCATTGACCCGTCGAACTCCAAAGTGCTGTATGCCTGTCTTTGGTACGGAAGGCGCAATCCCTGGACCATCATCAGCGGCTCGGAAGCCAGCGAGGGCGCCGGCATTTACAAATCCACCGACGGCGGGGACACCTGGAACAAACTCGGCGGCGGCTTGCCCGATCAACTGTTCGGGCGCAGCAACGTGGCCATATCCGCCGCCAACCCGCAGCGCGTTTACGCTTTGATCGAGGCCAAGCCCGGCTCGGGATTGTATCGTTCGGAGGACGCCGGCGCCACATGGACCTTGATCAATAGCTCCGACTCAAACATTACGCGGCCGTTTTACTACGACACGCTGGGCGTGGACCCGAACAACGCCGACATCGTCTATGTTGGCGACGAGACCTGGTTCCGTTCCAGCGACGGCGGCAAGACATTTCAAACCCGGCAAGTGCCGCACGGCGATAATCACGCCCTGTGGATTAATCCCAAAAACTCGCTGGACATGATTCAATCCAACGACGGCGGTGCCAATGTTTCACTCGACGGCGGCAACACCTGGAGCACCGAGGCCAATCAGCCGACGGCGGAGATTTATCAGGTCGCGCTTGACGACCAGTATCCGTACCGCGTGTACGGCGCGCAGCAGGACGACGACACGGTAATCGTCCCCAGCTTGCCGATCTCCGATGGACAGGCGTTTCGGTTGGGGCCGGGGTGCGAAACCGGCCCGATCATTCCGAGCCAGGCGAATCCGCAAGTTGTGTACGGCGGCTGCAAAGGGCAATTCAGCCGATTCAATCTCAACACCAATAATGAGCAGCAATATTGGGTTGGCGCCGAATCGCTGTACGGCAATGGCGGCGACACTCTTATCTATCGCTTTCAACGCGTCTCGCCGATGGAGGTGTCGCCGAAAGCGCCTTATTACGTTTATTACGGCTCGCAGTTCCTGCACCGCTCTCCCGATGGCGGGGTCACGTGGCGGACGATCAGCCCGGATTTGACCGCGCATCCGCCCGGAACACAGGGCCCCAGCGGGGCGCCGATCACTCGCGACGCCACCGGCGAGGAGGTGTACAGCACGCTGTACACGATTCGCGAATCGCCGCTGCAAGCCGGGTTGATCTGGACGGGCTCCAACGACGGGCTCATCTACGTCACGCGCGATGATGGCAAGACTTGGAAGAACGTGACCCCAGCCGGGCTTGAGCCGGAAGGGCGCGTGCAGAATATTGAACCGAGCCCGCACCGGCCCGGCACCGCGTACGCCGCTATTTACCGCTATCTGCTGGGCGATTACGCCCCTTACATATACCGCACCGACGACTACGGCGCGCACTGGACGCGTTTGACTGATGGCCACAACGGTATCGCCATTGACGAGCCGACACGTGTCGTGCGCGAAGACCCGGTGCGCCCCGGCCTGCTCTATGCGGGCACCGAGTTCGGCATGTATATTTCGTTTGACAACGGCGGACGCTGGCAGTCGTTCCAACTAAACTTGCCGGTGACTCCAGTCACCGACATCAAGCTGGGTCACGGCGATCTTGTGCTCTCGACTCAGGGACGCTCGGATTGGATTCTCGACAACCTCGGGCCGCTTCGCCAGTGGGCTGCGGCGCCGACTGCCTCGGCTGACGCCAACATCTTGTTTACGCCGCGCGAGGCAGTTCGCGGGCCCGCACGCGGCGGCTTCGGTGGCCGCGACGCCGCCGGACCGCAATATCCGACTCCTGGCGCCATGATCGGCTACAAGCTGGCCGAGGCGGCGAGCGCGCCGCTGCAAATGGAAATCCTCGATGCCCAGGGCAAGGTGATCCGCACCTTCTCGAGCAATGCGCCGGCGGCGCCCGCCAGTGGACGCGGAGGTGGACGCGGGCGGGGCGGTGCCGTGACCCGGCTTTCCACTTCGGCCGGGATGCACCGGTTTACCTGGGATCTGCGCTATCCGGGCCCGTGGGAAAGCGCCTCCGTGCCGGAAGGTGGGCAGGGGCCAATGGCGGTGCCCGGCAGGTACTCGGTGCGCCTCTCCAGCGGAAGCTGGACCTCCACCCAGCCGTTGGTCGTGACCGAGGATCCGCGCATCACAGCGGACGGCGTCACCACCGCCGACTTGCAGGAACAATTCGACCACAACCTCAAGGTGCGGGAACTGGTCAGTCAGGTGAACAAGCTTGTCGCCCAGGTGCGTGCCGCGGAGAAGAATCCGCCGGCGGATATGGATGCGGCCAAACTGAAGGCCTTGGCCGATGCCCTCATTACGCCGGCAATACGTTACAGCCAGCCTGAGTTGCAGACGCAGATTACCTATTTGTACTCAATGACCAATATGGCCGACCAGAAAATCGGACGCGACGCCATCACAAGGTACGCCCAATTGAAAAAGGAACTCGACCAACGCCAGGCCGACGCCTCAGCTCTCGGCCTCGGGCATTAGAGCGCGCGCCAAACCAGGAAAAGCCCTAAGGACTTGCCTGTCCATCGTGTAGAGCGGCGCACGCAACGCCTGCGCGAGCGCCACAAACTCCAAATCGTACGCCGTGCAGCCACTCGCCGCCAGCGCCAGCACGCTGGCCGTCGACACACAATCCCTGCGGCGCTGCATTTGTATTTCGGCATCCTCCATCGCTTGTAACGCCAACGCGAATTGAAGGTCAGTGCTTCGCATCTTCGTGATCAATACATTCTGCATTTCTGACCGCCATAGGCTTGGCGCACGCCATTCGGGCTCGTCACGGGACAATTGAATTGCCGCAGTTGTGAATGGCCCGGGCAGGCAATAATACGCAATGATGTTCGTATCGACGACGATCATTTGCGGCCCGCGATTTTGGCTGCTTGGACCTCTTCCGGGGTAATCCAAACTCCGGCAGTCTGAAGCTGCCGATGGTGTTCACGCACTTCCAGCAATTGCTTCTCGACATTCCGCGGTGCCTCACAGGCCGCTTGCCGCAGGCTGAGGATCACTTCCTGATTCAAGCTCCGGCCATTATTCTTTGCTTTTGCTACCAATCGCTGGTGAATATCGTCTGGTATGTTTTTAATGGTGATGGACGCCATGCAACCATTTTACAACCATTCCGGTTGCGAGTGTAACCCAAGCGAGGCTGGCACAGTACATCGAACCAGGGAGTGAATTAACCCATGCTGCAGGATCTGCGATTCGCGTTGCGTCAACTGCGCCGCTCGCCCGGCTTCGCCATTACCGCCGTGCTGGTGCTGGCCTTGGGCATCGGTGCCAACACTGCGATCTTCAGTTGGGTTGATGCCGAGTTGCTGCGGGCCTTGCCGTACCAGCAACCCAACCAACTGGTGGTCGTAAACGAGTACGCGAACGGCCGCACGGTCTCCGATACATACCCCGATTTCCTCGACTTCCGCCAGCAGAACGAGAGCGGGCGCGGAGCCTTCACGTCGATGGCCTGGTTCCAGCAGCGCGGTTTCAATTTAAGCGGAGCGGGACAGCCGGAGCAGGCCTCCGGCGCGGACGTTTCCGCGAACTTTTTCGCGACTCTCGGCACGCGACCCATACTCGGTCGCGACTTCACCGCGCAAGCCGACACCGCGAACGCGTCCGCGGAAGCGGTCCTGAGTTACGCCCTCTGGCAACGGCAGTTTGGCGGATCGAGCGCCGCGCTGGGCAAGGTGATTCGCCTCGATGACCGCGCCTATACCGTTGTCGGCATACTGCCGCGACAATTTAAGGATTACAACCAGACCGACCTCTTCGTGCCGGCCGGATTGTTTTTGAAAGACATCAACGACCGCGGCTCGCACAGTGACTGCGACATCATCGCCCGCTTGGCGCCGGGGGCGACTCTGGCAGCGGCTGAGACGCAACAAAGGACTGCGATGCAGCGGCTGGCACAGGCGTATCCGGCGACCAACGCGGAAGAAAGTGCCGTGGTACGTCCCATACGCGCCTTGTTCGTGGGCGGCGATGCGCCGATGCTCTGGCTGCTGCTCGGTGCGGTTGGATTGGTGCTACTCATCGCATGCGCTAACGTGGCAAACTTGATGCTGATTAGAACCAAGGCGCGAGAGCAGGAGTGGGCCATCCGCGCCGCCCTCGGGGCCGCGCGCGGCCGTCTGCTGCGGCAAATGTTGACCGAAAGCGTCGTCCTGGCGGTGTTGGGCGGCATGGCCGGACTGGGAGCGGCCGAGTTGGCGCTCTCTGGCTTGAGGCAACTGTCCATGGGCGGCAATGCCACTCCCGACTTGCGGCTCAGCCTGCCCGTGTTGGCGTTTGCATTGGCGGTGACACTGGCGACGGCGCTGCTGTTTGGCCTTGCCCCGGCGCGCCAGGTCATCAGCCGCGGCTTGAAAAAAACGACCAGTGCGGCCCGCGATTATCTTGTTGTTGCCGAAGTCGCCTTGGCGCTGATGTTGACGCTTGCCGCCGGCCTGACGCTGAAAAGCTTCGCCAAGTTGACCCAAGTCAATCCCGGCTTCCGCCCTGCCCAAACGCTGAAACTGCGAGCCTCGCTCGCCGGTCCTCGCTACCAATCCGAGACCGCACTGATCGCCTTTGAACGCGGCGTGTTGGCTCGGCTCGAGGCCTTGCCGGGCGTGAGCGCCGTCGGACTGGGGACCAGTCTGCCCATGACCAACGACCACAGCCGCGCGGATGTGACCATCGCCGATCGCCCCGACGCGCCGCACGGGCATGCGCCCCACCCCGATTTGCACGACATCAGCTCCGGATATTTAGCGGCGCTGGGACTTCCGCTGCTCGCGGGGCGCGACGTGGCGCAAAGCGATCAGGCGACGGCGCCGTTGGTGGCATTGGTCAACGCCAGCTTCGCGAAGCAATTTTGGCCGGGCCAGAGCGCGCTCGGGCGCCAGTTCTGGCTCGGACACCCGCGGCCCGACAATCACCGCCTTTTCACCATCGTCGGCGTGGTCGGCGATACGCGGCAATATGGCCTCGATGCTCCAATTCGGTTGGAGGTCTATTTTCCTT
>JANWLQ010000015.1 GCA_025450725.1 Terriglobales bacterium | reverse complement strand
CTTCAACCACCGGATCCACAGCCTCCAGGTGGCTGGGATTGCTGATCATTTCGATGGCCAGCCGCTTGCCCGAGGGTGCGCGGTGTTCTCCCGAGGCGCCCAGGTGGTATTTGACGTCGCCCGAGCCGTCGACGCTATTGGGATCCATGTCCTCGAACTTGGAGAACATTTCGGCCATGCTGAGGCCCAGCGTGGTCACTAATATATTGAGCCGGCCGCGATGCGACATGCCCAGCACGACCTCCTCGGTGCCGCCGTCCACCGCGAGCGTAAGCAGGCGGTCGAGCGCCGGAATGAGCGCCTCGGCGCCTTCCAAAGAGAAACGCTTGTGGCCCACGAAGCGGGCGTGCAGCAAGTGCTCGAATTCCTCGGCCTGGGTCAGTTTGAGCAGGATTTGGCGGCGCAGATCGGCATCGGGCCGGGGCCGCGGCTCGCGCTCGAGCCGCTGTTGCAGCCAGGCCCGCTCTTCCGGGCGCTGCAGGTGCATGAATTCGAGCGCCAGCGTGCCGCAGTAGCTGGCCCGCAGAACGCGGAGGATTTCATCCAGGCGGCAGCTCTGGCCATCGCGGCCGGCGAGCGGACACAGAAACTCGGTGGCCAGATCGCCGGCGTCGAGGTGGTAGTGGGCGGGGTCGAGCTCGGGGTGCGCCACCGGCGCGCGCATTTGGAGCGGATCCACATTGGCTTGCAGGTGCCCGCGCACGCGAAAGGCGTGGACCAGTTGGAATACCGCCGCCTGCTTGGCGACCAGTTCAGAGTCAATGCCCGACGTGGCGGCCGGCGCCGCGATAGCGGGCGCCGGCCGGCGGTCAACCCGGGCGATGCCGACGCCAAGATCGGAGAAGATGCGTTGGTAGAAATCGTCGGCGCCGCCGAGCAGCGCCTCAACCCGGGCCAAAAACGCCCCCGATTCGGCGCCCTGAACCAATCGGTGATCGTAGGTGCAGGAAAGAGTGCAGCTCTTGCCGATGCCCAGCACGCGCAGCGTAGCCTCGGGCACGGCCTCAAAACCGGCAGGGTAGGCGACCGCGCCGGCGGCGATAATGGCCGCCTGCCCAGCCATCAGGCGCGGTACGGATGCGCGCGTTCCGATGGTGCCGGGGTTGGTTAAGCTGAGCGTCGCGCCCTGCAGGTCGTCGGGCGCGATCTTGCCGCCACGGGCGGCCTTGATCAAACTATCGCAGGCGAGAAAGAACTGGCCAAAACTCATCGTCTCCGCCTGCTTGACCACGGGGACGAGCAGCGTGCGACCGCTGGCGCGTTCCACGTCCACCGCGAGGCCGATATTCACGTGGGCGCGGGTGATCCGGCTGGGAACACCGTTGCCCTCGGTGTAGGCGCTGTTCAATGACGGAAACTCAACTGCGGCCCGCACAATCGCCCAGGCCAGAATCGGAGTCATCGATAGCTTGGGGTACTGGCCCTGCGCGGCGAGGCTTTGGTTCAGCAACTGGCGATTGGCTTCCATCCGCGCCACTGGGAATGTGCGCTGTGAGGTGGCGGTCGGCACGCTGAGGCTGGCCTGCATGTTGGCGGCGAGCCGCGCCGCGCCTCCGCGCAGCGGCTCGGCCTGGGCGCCGGGCAGGAGCGCGACCCCCGGAGCGGCGGCGGCGCCACTGGCTTGAGAAGCCGTACTATGGCCATTCGAAAGGGCGCCCGCCGCCAGGCGGTCGAAAATCGCGCGCCAGGCTTCGGGAACGGCTTGGGCATTGGCCTGGTACAAGCGCCACAGCTCTTCGCCATAGCCTTCGTTGGCGCCCAGCGTTTCAAGGTACGATTTCTCCGTCATACTCATTAAAATTATACCTGCTCACTCGGAGACGACCGAATGAACCTCACGTGTTTTTTGTGGCAATGCGCGCTTCTGACGGCGCTGACGGCGGCGGCGGCGGCCGGCCAGGCGCCTGCGGCCGCGCCGATTCCGCCCGCGCCGCCGGCGGCGTGGCTGGCGCTGATCGGCGAGTATGGCCAGCCGGCGGATCGCAGCTTCGTGCTCGAGCGCGGTGGCAAGCTTTACTTTTCAAGCCATGGCAAGGAGATCGAGATCGATCCCAAGCGGGCGCGGTTTATTCGCCGCAAGGGGGCGGTGGTGGCGCTGGCCATCGGCCCCGATGAATATCCGCGGCTGCCGTTCAGCGATGTCGCCGGCGGAGTATTCCGCATCCACCCGCTCCAGCCCGTGCCACAACTGATCGCCGCAGCGCTGCGAAAGCAGCCACCGAGCGAAAATGGCGCGTTCCTTCCCGCCGACCTGGTCGAGCTGACCGCACTTGATCCCTCCATCAAGCTCGACATCCGCTACGCCACCCAACGTAATTTTCTCAGTACCCCGGTGTATGCCCAAGCGCGGGCGTTTTTGCAGCGGCCGGCGGCGGAAGCGGTGGCCCGCGCGAGCGCCCTGCTGAAACCGTTCGGTTACGGGCTGCTGGTTCACGACGCCTACCGCCCCTGGTATGTGACCGATGTTTTCTGGCAGGCCACACCGGTGCCCCTGCGCAAATTCGTCGCCGACCCGGCCGCCGGCTCGCGCCACAACCGCGGTTGCGCGGTTGACATAACGCTGTACAATCTCGCGACGGGACAGGAAGTGCCGATGACCGGAGTGTACGATGAAATGTCGGATCGCTCGTATGCCAACTACGCCGGCGGAACTTCGCGCCAGCGCTGGCTGCGGCAACTTCTGAGCCAGGCCATGGAGAACGTCGGCTTCAGCGTCTACGAATTCGAATGGTGGCACTTTGATTATCAGGGCTGGCGGCGCTATTCAATTCTCAATGTTCGCTTTGAGGAAATCGGAACACCAAAATCATGAATCTCGATCTTGACGCCGCCGCGCGCGGCGAGCTGTGGCAACGCGTCGTGGCCGAAATCGAGCGTTACCATGACGACGTCGGTCGCGCGCGGGTCGCGCCCGCGCTCGACCTCGCGGGCCTTCGCGCGCGCCTCGCGCCTTTTGACTTCGCCTCCGGCATAACGCCGGCGGCGGCGGTGGAATTTGCGGTCGACGGTTTGTGGCGCGATCAGGTCCACACCCCGCATCCGCGCTACTTCGGGCTGTTCAACCCCGCGCCGACCGCCATGGGGGTCGCCGGCGATGCGCTGGTGGGGGCGTTCAATCCCCAGATCGCCGCCTGGAGCCACAGCCCGTTCGCCAGTGAAGTCGAGCGGCACCTGGTGCTGGCGCTGGGGCGGCGTTTCGGGTATCCGGATGGCGCCATCGATGGCGTGTTCGCCTCCGGCGGCGCCGAGGCCAACCATACCGCCGTGTTGTGCGCGCTCACTCACAGCGCGCCCGGGTTTGCCCGCGAAGGAGTGCGCGCGCTCGGCGCGTCGCCGCTGATTTACGTCTCCGCGTTCAGCCACGACTCGGTGCTGAAGGCGGCCCGGCTGTGCGGTTTGGGAACCGACGCCGTTCGCATCATCGCCGTGGACGCGAAACTGCGCCTGGCGCCAGCGGCGGTGGCGGCGGCGATGGAGCGCGATCGCGCGGCGGGAAGCCGGCCAGTCATGCTGGTCGTGACTGCCGGCAGCACCAGCGCCGGCGTGGTGGACGACATTGCCGGGTTGGTTGCGGTTGCCGCGCGCCACGGCGTATGGTTTCATGTGGACGCGGCATGGGGTGGCATGGCAGCCTTGCTGCCCGAGTTGCGCCCGCTGCTCGCGGGCATTGAGCGGGCCGATTCCATCACCTTCGATGCCCACAAGTCGCTTTCAACCCCGATGGGCGCGGGCATATTCCTGACTCGGCATCCGGACATTCTGGAGCGCACCTTCCGCGTCAGCGCCGATTACATGCCGCGTGATGGAGCGAAAATTACTGAGCACGCAATTGACCCCTTTGCGCACTCGATGCAGTGGTCGCGCCGCTTCACCGGACTCAAACTGTTTCTCTCGCTCGCCGTTGCCGGATGGGACGGTTACGCCGCCGCGCTCCGCCATCAGGTGGCCATGGGCGAGCGGTTGCGGAAACGGGCCCGCGCCGATGGCTGGCAAATTGTGAACGACACACCTCTGCCTCTGGCCCTGCTCACGGATGCTGGAGGCAAGGACGCGGCCGCGGTGGCGCAGGCGGTGGTCGCGTCGGGCGAGGCATGGGTTTCGTCGGTGCGGCTGCCGGCGGGCGAGACGGCCATTCGCGCCTGTATCACCAACTACCGCACCCAGACCGCCGATGTGGACGCGCTGATAGCTAGTCTGGGCCGAGCGCGCGCAGCACTTGGAAGTGCATACGGCGGCGCTCGTTGAACCCCAGCTTGACGTAGAGCCGGATCGCGTTCGTGTTCTCGGGGTGGACGTGCAGGAAGGGCGCCTCCCCCCGCGCCACGATGCGCTCGATGAGCCGACCAATCAGGCCGCTTGCCAGGCCCTGCCCTGCCACGGCAGGGTGCGTGCACACGGCACTGATCTCGGTAAACCCCGGCAGCTTGAACCGTTCGCCCGCCATGGCCACCAACTCGCCGTCGCGGCGGATGCCGAAATACTCGCCCAATTCATGCGTGCGCAGGCGGAAAGGACCCGGCTTCGTCAGCGAGGCAAGAGCAGCCATCGCAGGCGCGTCGGCCGCGGTCAGCATTTCGGCCTCGATCGGCTTCGGTGGCGCGCCGCCGCTCCAAATCATCTGCGGTATCAGCAGTGTGGCCGAACAATCCCAAGCCGCTTGCTGCCGCTCGACCGGTTCGGTTCCAATCAGGACCACTGGTTTGCCGTCGCCGGCAACTGCGGCCAGATCGCGAAAGGCTTCATCGCCGCTGGATGCGATCGCCGCAAACGGCGCCAGTTCGCGATTAAAGCAACGCGCCAGCCCCTGCACGCGGGCGCAGGACAGCTGGCGCGTTGTTAGCGCCTGCCAAACCGGGTTATCGAGTGGATGCACTCGATAATTTTAGAACGTGAAGACCAGACCGATGGATGGTTGCGCGATGTGGGTCCACTTGTTGACGCGCAAGGCCGGGTTGTTGAAGTCGGGAACCTTAAACAGCAGGCCCTGATATTCAAGCCGCGCGCCCAGATGGATGATATGAAAATCCACGCCTGCGCCATAGTTGACAGCGCCTCGCAACTGGTTGCTGACGCCCACGCCCGAGCGGGGACGGAAATCAACAGCGCCGCCGCCGATCAGGACGAATGGCTGCAGGAAGTTAAACAGCCGGGGTGTGGTCACGACCTCATTGGCGATGAACTGGTGCATGTTGGCGGTCACGAAACTGTTGGTCGCGGGCGCATTGGGCGCCGTACCCTGGGTGAAATAGCTCTGCCCGTTGCGGGTGTAGCCGTACTCGACCTCCAGGGCTTCCCAACTATTGACGTGATAGCGATAGCCGATCAGCAGGCCCGCGGAGTTGGTCGCCACGCGGGTGGTCGGAGTGTTATTGGCATTGCGCGTCAGAACGCCACTCAGCTGAACGGAAAACTCAGAATGTTGAACGTTCATCGGGGCAGCAGTGGATGACGCCGCGGACGATTGTGCCCACACCCCGGCGGTCAAACCACACACAAGCAGGGCGAGCAAAACACTGCGATTGGATAAATGTGACATTACAAATGGAACCTCCGTACGCAATTCGGATGCGACGCCAATCGCCAGGGCTGTTCCTGCTGGGCCGAAAAGGGGGTGGTGGCCAGGGAGGGAATTGAACCCCCGACACGCGGATTTTCAGTCCGCTGCTCTACCAACTGAGCTACCTGGCCAACGTGAGCCGGGCCACAACTGCGGCGGTCAACCCCGGGCCTGCCAGCCGCATCACGGCCTGCCTTCATGGCATTTGTCCGGCGACCCATCAATTCTTGCACAGTTCCGACGTCCACGCCAGCCAGGCTTGCGCGCGCAGAATGCTTGATGAACTGGACGCGAATAAGGGAAGAGCGCAACCGCTACAAACGATCCAACGCCGGCGCTCCACGGCGCACTAGCAGGCGCGCAGGAACATGGCCAGGCCCAGGGCGAGGGGGTCGAAGAGTGATGCGACGCCGGTAAGAATCGTGACGTGATTGCGGCCGGGCACGTTTACCAGCTTTACGCCGCTGCCCACGGCGCGCAGGGCGAAGGCCATGGACTCGGCTTGCGGGGCGGCGCCGGGATAATCGAATTCGGCGTGGGCTAGGAAAAACGGCGGGGCACCTTGGACCACGTGGCTGAGCGGCGAGGCGTCGCTCCACCTCGATGGCTCGTCGCCGAAGACGGGACCGAGGTACTCGGTACCCATTTGCGCATAGGCCTGCAAATCGTACACGCCGCTAATCGAGATTACCCCGGCCACGCTGCTCGATTGGCGATACTCGGGATGAAGCGCGAGCAGCGCAGCGAGATGCGCGCCGGAGGAATGGCCACCCAGCAGTATGGCATCGGGCCGGATCCCACTTTCGTGGGCGTAACGCACCACCCAGGCTACTGCCGCCGCTACGTCGGCCAGGGCGGCTGGATATGGGAACTCGGGAGCAAATCGGTGGTTGGGCAGCGCCACGGCGTAACCGAAATTCGCCAGGAGCTCGCCCAATGCCCGATACTGGGACTTGTCTCCCGCGCGCCATCCGCCTCCGTGAATGAAGACAAAAAGGCGGGGATTGGGGCGATCCGGCAAGACCAGGTCGAGAACTTGGCGCGCGTGTTGCCCATACGCCAAGTCGGTAAGGCAGTGAGCCATCAAGAGTCCAGCTTAACGCGTTCACCTGTGGAAATGAAAATGGGGTTGGTGCTATTGATCAACTTCGACACGCGGGGGCCGCGGCTTTTGCTGGCAGCAAAGCAGCCGCGGAAAATCGCGGAACTTTATGAGGCGATCCGCACCCTTGCAAGTAAGCGGCGCGGCCCAAGGGAAGCGGGCCGGCCACAACTTGGCCGGCCTGCGCGAATGGGGCCGCTGTAAGCGGGCTGAGGGCGGTCCTTGGCCGCCCGAGCCCCGCGCCAGTCAACGACGCGTTTTTGTTACACCGGCTCCGGCGAGCCAATCCAGGAATTCGCATTACCCAGGCAGCCACCGAGTCCTCCATGGGAGGAGATCGAGGTGGAAGGCCGCGAAAATCCGAAGGGCGGCCCGCTGCCGTGAATCGAATTCCGCCGCACCTTCGATCCCATCTCCACGGAGATGGTCACAGCGACGTAGCAACGCGGAGTCGCGGTGGGTTGGAGCGAAGTGAGGCGAGCCTCGGCTTGCTGGTGGAGAACGGCGTGGACCCGAAAGAGCGGCAACGTTTTCGCGCGCTCGGAGCGGGTTTGGTATTGCGCCGGGGCATCCGGCCGGTGGTACTCGCATTGGCGACTAAAGGCTTGCTGAGTTAATTACGCCGCCAGCTTGTGCTTTACCCACTCGGCGTCTACGCGAACGCGTTCGCGCGTATGGCTAAACTGGAATAGGCCCGAGCGCAGTGCGTGCGAGACCGGGATCAGGCTGAGCAGACCGATGATGCCGTAACACACGCCGACAATTAAAAGCGCCCACCGCCAACTATCGAGGCCATAGGCAATGGCGCCCACCAGCGCCACCGTGAGCAGCATGAACGATGTAAATAAAACCAGCGCTGCCGCCCCCGCCGCCATCGCCAGCGTGCGCAACGAATGCGACTTCTCCTTCCATTCGGCGCCGGCGAGGCGCGCCAGATCGCGGCCATAATCGGCAACTTCGCGCATCAGTTCGCGCAGCATCTCAGTGGTGGTTGGCTCTGTCGTTGCCTCGACTGTCGTTCGCGTGGTTGTGGTGGTAGTCATCGTTGCAGCCTCTGGTAGTCGATTGTGTTGTACGCTTGCGCCGCGGGGATTGGATTCGGCAGGTTGAAATCCGGGGCCCGCGCGATCGAGGAACCGACGCTCGCCCAGGCCACGAGCGACCAAGTCACGATCATGACCGAGAGTCCAATGATGTACGTCCAGACATGCAATGTCTTGACCAGACGGTCGTGGGCCGACAGCATACTGTGTTTCGATGCTCGGGCGACGCTCGGCGTTTGTAGTGGTCAGGCTTTCCGGCGCAGAAGGCTAATCACTTCGCGGGCGGCGCGCCGGCCAGAGCGAATAGCGCCATGCACGGTGGCATGGCTGCCATCGTCCATCGTCGCCTCTCCGGCGAAAAATAAGGTGCCGGCGACGGGCGTGGCCAGGTCACGCGCTGCTTCAATGCCGCCCACGGAGGCATAGCTGTATGCGCCCCGCGAAAAGGGATCCGCCTGCCAATCGTGGCTGTAAGAGTCAATCAGCGCCGATGCGATCTCGCCCTCGGCGCAGCCAAGAATCTGGGCCAAGTCGGCGATGCCGCCTCGCGTATCGCCCATCCCTGTGTTGACCTGCGGGCCGCCCATCCAGCCCG
>JANWLQ010000014.1 GCA_025450725.1 Terriglobales bacterium | reverse complement strand
TACGACCGCATGGGCATGGGTCAACCGTTCAATGCGCTGACGGTCAAGGTCCATGACGGCGTGGCGACGGGGGGAGGCGAGGTGCGGGATTATCCGGATCGCGATTCCGCCCTGGCACTGGGTGAGGACACGCCCGGGGTGCGGGGGGTGAGCGACGAGATCAAGGACGCGCCGCTTTCACCAATGGACGATCAGATAAGGCTGCGGGCGGCTCAGGCCGTCTACGACAACCCGAGCTTGCTGCGCTATGCGAACGACCCGGCCCACACCATCCGCATTGTCGTTAACAACGGCCATGTGACGCTGGCGGGCGTGGTTGAAAGCCAAGTTGACAAACAGGTCGCCGGCAACGCGGTGCGCTCGCTACCGGGCGTGTTCAGCGTGCAGAACGACCTCGTTGTGGCGCATTAATGGGCGCGGGCCCTGCCCGGCTGCCGCCGGGCACCCGCTTACTGATCGTTAATTGGCGCGGACTCCCCACCTTTGAGTCAAGCCGAAAAGCGCTGTATGGCGGGTCACGCGGCCAGCCGACGACGGTCGGGTTGATAGAGCTGCTGCTGGCGAAGCATGGCGCACAACATGCGTAATTGGCGATCAGCGAGGCCACGCAGTGCGCGCCCATGAGTATGTCCTTTGGCGCGCAGGCGGGCGTAGTGGGCCTTGGCATGGGGATCGTGAATGGTACTGATGCGGGTCCAGTGGTAGACGGCCTCGCGGACGGTGTGATTGCAAGCGTAACGACGGGCTACAAGCCGGGTTTTGCCGGACTGTCGGGTGATGGGCGCCACACCGGAGAAGGCACGCAAGGCGTGATAATCTCGTTCGCGTAGAGGCCCAGCGGCCTCGGCCAGCATCGTGGCGGCGACCATCGTACCGACTCCCGGCAAAGAGAGGAGGATGGCGGCATCGCGGTGCTGGCCGTTTTTGGGTTCGGGAACGGCGAGTGTATCCAGAGCGGCCTTGAGGGCGGCGGCGTTCTCCTGTTGCTGGGCGGCCAGGGCGCGGATAAGAGGCAGCAGGTTCAGGACGAGACGGGCGGAGCGCTCGAAGCTGGCGGCAGGCAAAGGCAGCACCGGCTGACGTAGATGCCGATAGAGATCCTCTGGGGAGATGCGGCGGATGCGGTGATGGAGGAGCAGGCTGCGCAATTTGGCGAGCGAAAGCCGGGCGGCCGCGGGGGCTGAAGGCGCGCGCTCGAGCAGGCTCCAGACCCAGGGCTCGTCAACGTTGGGCGAGAGTTCGAGGATGAGGGGGAACGTAAGCAGCAACATATCGCGCAGCCGGTTGCAGTAGGCCTGGAGGTCGGTTTTCAGAGTTCGATCAAGTCGCACTAAGGCGCGCAGATCGAGTACCGCCGGGCTTTCCGGGTCGAGGCGACGGAAGCAGCTTCGATCGGTACGCAGCGAGACGGCCAGCACGAAACTGTCGCGACGGTCGTCCTTGGCGCCGGCGGGAAAGTGCCGGTCGCGGAAGCGGTCCAACTGTTTCGGGTTGAGCGAGTACACGGCCAAGCCGCATTCCAGCAGGGGTTCGGTGACCGGACTGGAGGGCGATTCAATCGCCACTGCCACTCCGCCGCCAGGGGCGAGTGCCAGCAACTGAGAGCATAGATCCTCGACCGCGTCGCCGCGATGGGGCACGACGCGTTCGGCAATGGGCCGACCTGAGGCGTCGAGGATGCACACCTGATGGTTTTCGGCGCCCCAATCGACGCCCACAAAAAAGGCAAATTCCGGCTCCTGCATCTACACCTCCGCAATAAGAATCGCGGCCGGCACAACCGTCGGTCGGTCCCTGTACTGGCGCTCAGCTTCGGCGCAAACTCCCCACGGGTCCTCTGATTGTGCTGCCGGCCGACGAGGTGCATGTCCGCGCCAGGCGTTGCATTCGCACGCTGGGCCCCACCGGCACTCCCGTCAGCTGGCCGCATGACCCGCCATACAGCGCTGGTCACCCCTTAAAGGTACAGGGCCCCGCCCGGCTGCCGCCGGGCACCCGCTTACGCGGAGCGCCAGCTTGGGGGCCCCCAGCCCCAAGCCGGCGCTCCGCGCGGGCATGCCATGCCCGCTTGTGCCCCGCACTGGGGACCGGGCACCCGCTTACGCGGAGCGCGGGCTTGCGGGTAGCATCAATTCGAGGGCTCCAAGCCGGCGCTGCGCGGTGGCTTCTGTTGGCACGGGCCAGGCCTGGCAATCGCCGGGCAACCCGTTTCCGCTTGCTATCCCGCTTGTGAGCGGCACATTCGACCGGACGGTGTTTGGTATACTCAATGAAAGTGGAGTGGCGGGTGGCGCACCAGGGTTTTCCCTCATGAAAAAGCTTCGAACGTTGCTGATTGTGGTGACGGTAATGGGTGTGGGCGCGTTCGTTGGCGCCCAATTTGGACCAGCGGTCGAGGCCACTTCGGTGGCGGCCGCCTCGGTCGGCGCCAGCGGCAACGGTGCCGATAACGGCGAGGCCGAAATCCAGAACGACCTGCGCGAGTTCGCCCGGGTTTACAGCCTGGTCGAGACCAACTACGCCGCACCGGTGAACGCCAGCACCGCGATTTATAACGGCGCGATTCCGGGCATGCTGCGCCAGCTTGATCCCCACTCCAATTTCTGGGACCCCAAGGGCTTCGCCAAGATGATGGAAGATCAGGAGGGCCGCTACTCCGGCGTCGGCATGCTTATCGGCGCGGTGGACGCGCGCAACAACCAGAGCCGCGTGGTGCAGCCCTTCGAGGGGACGCCCGCGTTTAAAGCCGGCATTCGACCCTGGGACTTGATCATGGCCGTGGACGGAAAATCCACAGTCGGATTGTCCACCGATCAGGTCGCGAACATGCTCAAAGGCCCCAAGGGCAGCACCGTGCAAGTTTCGGTGCAGCGCGTCGGCCATGAGAACCTGCTGAATTTCAACCTGGTGCGGGCCGACGTGCAGCACAACAGCGTTGACTCAAACTACACCATCGAGCCGGGCGTGTATTACATCCATCTCACCGGCTTCACCGACACCTCGACTTCCGAGATGGCGGCGATCCTCAACCACGCGCTCGACAACGGCGCCATCAAGGGGGTGGTGCTCGAGCTCCGCGGCAACCCCGGCGGCGTGCTCCTCCAGGCGCAAGGCATCGCCGATCTGTTCCTGGCCAAGGATCAGGTGATCGTCAGCGACCACGGCCGCAACTCGCCCGAGCAGGTGATGACGGCGACCCACGGCAATGGCGGCAATGATTTTCCCCTGGTCATTTTGGTTGACAACATGACCGCCAGCGCGGCCGAGATCGTCTCGGGCGCGGTGCAGGACCACGACCGAGGTTTGATTGCCGGCCAAACCACCTTCGGCAAGGGACTGGTGCAATCGGTGATGCGGCTGCAGGACGGCACCGGCCTGGCGCTCACCACCGCCCATTACTACACCCCCAGCGGACGGTTGATCCAGCGCCCTTACGAGGGCCTCTCGCTTTACGATTATTTCTACGTGCATGACCAGAACCAGGCGCCGGCGGCGAAGCGCGAAGTCAAGATGACCGACACCGGGCGCACTGTCTACGGCGGCGGCGGCATCACGCCCGACGTGATGCTCCCGGCCGAGCACTTGAACGACTTCCAGCAGATGATTCTCGACCGCACCGCCTTTATCGAGTTCACCGACAACTTCCTGGGCAAGCGCGACACGGTGCCGCAGACCTGGTTGCCCGACGACTCGACGGTGCGCGACTTCGTCGCCTTCCTCGCCGGCCAGCACGTCGAGCTCAAGCCCGCCGATGTCGCCGCCAACTCCGCCTGGCTCAAGCAGCAGATCCGGTTCAGCGTCGTCTCGACCCTTTACGGCCTGAACGACGGACGCAAGACGCTGATGCAGGTGGATCCCGAAGTCGCCAAAGCGGTGACCTTGCTACCCCAGGCCCAGGCGCTCGAGGCTCACGCCCGGGCGGTTCTGGCGGCGCGGCAAGCCGCGCATTAACTCGCCCGCCCCGAGTTCGGCGAGACCGGTCAGGACAAATTCACGCTCGCGATAGTGCGGATGCGGCAGGGTTAAGTCGCGAGTCGCGATGCGAGTGCCGCGTCCATAGGCGACGATGTCAATGTCAATCGTGCGCGGGGTTCGCCGCGCGCGCTTCTCGCCTCGGCGGTGGCGCCCCAGGGCGAACTCGATGCCGCGCAGCCGGCGCAGGAGCGTGCGCGGCGGCACGCCGGTTTCGGCCTTGACCACGCAATTGAGAAAAAGCGCGCGTCCGGTGGCCGCCTGCGGGCGGGTGGCGCGCATGCGGCTCACCGCTGTAATGCGCACTCCGGCGGCGGCGAGCGCCGCGACGGCGCCTTCGAGGCTGGCGCGTTTGTTGCCGCGATTGGCACCCAGCGATAGGTAAACAGTCGGCGAAACCGTCACTCCTGAAACAACGTTGGCTGGCTGCGCTCGGGCTGCGCGATTTGAAAATGCTTGTAGGCGAGCGCGGTGGCCACGCGCCCGCGCGGGGTGCGGTTGAGAAAGCCAATTTGCATCAGGTAGGGCTCGTAGATTTCCTCAATCGCTTCGGGTTCCTCCGCCATCGAGGCGGCGAGCGTGTTCACGCCCACCGGGCCGCCGTCGTATTTCTGAATCAGCGTCAGCATCAGGCGGCGATCGGCTTCGTCGAATCCGTAGGCATCCACCTCGAGCAGGGCCAGCGCCTCTTCGGCGACGGTGGCGGTGATTTCGCCCTGGGCGCGCACCTGGGCGAAATCGCGCACCCGGCGCAGCAGGCGGTTGGCGATGCGCGGCGTGCCCCGGCAGCGCCGCGCCAGCACTGCCGCGCCCTCGGGCTGAATCGGGACATTCAAAATGCGGGCCGAGCGGCGAATGATCACGTCCAAATCGTGCGGCTCGTAAAACTCAAGCCGTAGAATGAGCCCGAAGCGTGAACGCAAGGGCGCTGAGACCAATCCAGCTCGCGTCGTGGCGGCGACGAAGGTGAAGGGCTTGAGTTCCAGGGAATGGGTGCGCGCCGCCGGACCCTGGCCGATCATGATGTCCAGCCGGTAGTCCTCGAGCGCCGAGTACAGAATTTCCTCCAGCTGCGGCTGCAGGCGGTGGATCTCGTCCACGAACAATACCTGCCGCGCCTGCAAGTTGGTCAAAATGGCGGTGAGATCGCCCTTGATCTGGATCAGCGGCCCGGCCGTGGGCTGGAACGCCGCGCCCATTTCCGCCGCGATGATCGAGGCGAGCGTGGTCTTCCCCAGTCCCGGCGGCCCATAGAGCAGGACGTGGTCGAGCGGCTCGCCCCGGCTGCGCGCGGCTTCAATCGCCAGGGCAAGCTGATTCTTGAGCTTGAACTGCCCGATGAATTCATCAAGCGTTTGCGGGCGGAGATTCTGCTCGAAGCGCGATTCATCCTCGCCGGCTTCGCCGCGAATCAGTCGCCGATCGGTGCCCGTGGTCATGCTTAAGAATATACCGCCCGTCTAATAGCGCAGCGCCGAGGCGGGGCATGGGGTCTCCGCCAGGGCGCGAGCATAAGCGGGTGCCCGGCGCTAGCCGGGCGGGGCCCGTGCCTGTTAATGCCCCAGCACGACCAGCTCGACCCGGGTGCCGGAACCAATACTGATGTCGCCTTGCGGGCTGGAGATGATGCTCCCCGTGGCCGATGAACCCTGAATGCGCAGCGCCGAGCCGTTGCTGGCGCGGGCGACCGAGGAGATTTCGCGATCGCCGCCGTTGGTAATGGCGCTGCCATCGCTATTGACCACCCGCGCCGTGTCGCCCTGCCCGATCGTCACCGGCGGCATCGGCGCAGCGGCGTTTCCGTTGCCAACCCCGTCCATTTGTCCAGGGCGCGGCATGCGATCGGTGTCGCGTTGGGGAAGCGCCGTATTGCCAGGCATCGGCATGGGCGTGGGGCCGCCCATATTCATGTCCGGCGGTGCGTCCGGAACAATCATGGCGATGGCGGCCCGCAGGGGAATGGGCACGCCCTGCCTGGTCGTCGCCTGGTCAAACAAAACGCCGAGATGCGAAGGCGACTTTTTGGATTCGGCCGCGGTCACTTCGGTCACGTGGCCGGTGAGCGTGGTTCCCTTGGGGATGATCTTCACCCCATTCTGCTTCACGTCGGACGTGGTGACGGCGGTGACCTTGTCGCCCACATGGGCGCTCTTGGTTGCAAGCTTTGTCTTGAGCTCCGCGTTGAGCCTAGTACCGGCGGTCGGCTGCTGGCCCAGCAGCATTCCCGCCCCAAGAAAAGCAATGGCAATTCCGCTTGGTAAAGAAAGAGACATGCGCACCTCCGCGCTGGTTTAGATGCTACTGGTTGCCACCAGGCTTCAGCACCTTGCCCTGGTAAATGACCGTGGTGAGATGGCTCACCGCGTTAATATCGGCCAGCGGATTGCCCGCCATCGCCACCAGGTCGCCCTCCTTGCCCACGGCCAGGGTGCCGAGCTGGTCCAGGTCGAGCAGCACGGCGTTATGCTTGGTCGCGGCGGTGAGCGCCTGTTGGGGAGTCGCGCCGTGGCTCACTTCGCTCACGACTTCGTTGTAAATCGTGCCCGTGCCGGGAGCGTAGGATTGGTCGGAGCCGGCATCCATCGTGACCCCCGAGCGCAGCGCCAGCTGGAAGCTGGCCATGTGCTTGGCGGCGAGTTCGCGGGCCTTGCGCAGGCTGTAGTCGGACATGTGCATGCGGGCGCCGTTGGCGAGCACATTGTCCACCACGTAAATTGTGGCGTCCATCACCTGGTGATGGGCTTTCATGTAGTCAAGCGCCTCCTGGTTGAGGTCGCTGCAGTGCTCGCAGGAATCAATGCCGGCGTGCAGGGCGTCAAGAATGGATTGCAGATTTTCGTCATGCGCGGCGACCTTGATGTGGTCGCCATGGGCGACTTGGACGATGGTCGCCATTTCCGCCGGCGTGAGCTGCTCGCTGGTGAATTGGTCGGTGGGCGAGAGCACTCCGCCCGAGGCCATGATCTTGATCACCTTGGCGCCGTATTTGACTTGCAGGTGCACCGCCTTCTCGGCGTCGGCGACGGAGTTGATGAATCCCTGGAGCGGGGTGTAATAGTCGTCAAGCGGGAATTGCGGCGGCAGCGTGAGGAAGTCGGCGTGCCCGCCTGGAATCGAGATGGCGTGGGCGGCGGGAATCATGTGCGGCCCGGGGATGACTCCTTGTTCAATGGCGTTGGCAAGGGCTACGTCAATGAAGCCATCGGTGCCCAGAACGCGCATGGCGGAGACGCCGGATTCCAGGGCATAAGCGACATCGCGGCTACCGTAGAGCGCGGCCAGGCCAACTGACGGGCTCGCGCCCAGGGCGCCGGCAGCGATGTGGGTGTGGGCATCGAGCAGCGACGGCATGACCGTTTGGGTGGAGAGATCCACCAGCTCGCTGCCCGCCGGCTGCGCCAGGTTGGTGCCCAGGCTGGTGATGGTGCCGTTGGTGATGATGATCTCGCCGTGATCCATCGGCGCCGCGGTGGTGTCGAATATCAGCCTGCCGGTTTTGACGAACAAAGTGTGCGCCGGCGCCTGGGCCGGTGCCGGGAGCGCCAATGCGAACAAAATTCCGAACAAGATTCCGATGACACGTCGCATGCCCGCCAGCATGGCACATTCAGCTCACCTTGAGCAACCGCGGCGCACCGCCGTATGGAAGGGGCGAGGCGATAACGGAGTCATTGCGCCCCACCCCAATGCCCAAAGCGGCGATGGGGGCCACGGTTCGACACCTTCGACCTCGATTTCCTCCCATGGATGACTCGGTGGCTGCCTGTGTGGGGCTTCCGCCCCCTGAAGCTGCGCCACCCCAAGCGGAGCGTAAGGGGGGCAATTGGCCGAATACCAATTGCGCATCCACAACCGCCTACCCTCGGGCCTCGGTTCGGGGGGTGGCCCTTGGCTTGCATCTAAACGGACAGCATGAGGTTTCTGCTACGGTCCACGATCAGCTTGTTGGGGCTGGGAATTGTGCTCCTGGCCACGACTGTAGCGCCGAATAAGCCGCCCCTGCCGGTCAGCGAGATCGTCAATAACATGGTCGAGATGAATGCCGCGCGCACTTCCTCGCTGCGGGCCTATACGGCTATCCGCCGCTACCACGTAGTTTATGACGGTCTGGCGCACGACACCGCCGACATGACGGTTCGCATGGATTACGCCGCGCCCGGCCCAAAGGTGCTAACGTTGGAGTCGCAGTCCGGGTCAACCATGTTGCGCCACCACGTCCTCGATCCGCTGCTCAAAATGGAGCGCAAGGAGGCGCTCATCGAAAGCCGCGAAGGCAGCGCTATTGTGCCCGCCAACTACGAATTTGCGCTGATCGCTGATGTGCCCCAGCCCGACAGCGACGGCAATTATGTGATCGAGGTGAAGCCGCGCCGGGCCGACCGCTTTCTGTTTCGCGGCCGGATTTGGGTCAATGCGCAGGATTTCGCCATTACCCGGGTTGAGGGCGAACCCACGCACTCACCATCCTGGTGGGTCACCGACTCGGCGTTTCAGTACCGCAGCCAGCACATTGGCGACTTTTGGCTGCCAGCGAGCAACGAGTGCAGCTCGCATACCCGGTTCTTCGGCCATGCGCAGCTTTCAATCACATATGACCATTACCAGTTCACCTCGGTCTTGCCGGTGAGTCCGCCGGTGGCCATGAACGGGAGCCGCCCTTGAACCTGCGCCGCTGGCTGGGACCGCTGGGCCGCTATCGGCCCGGTTTTTTTCGCCGCGACATGGCCAGCGGTTTCGTCAACTGCGATCGCATGGCGCTGCCCGGATGGCTGCGGCTGCCGCTCCTGCAAAGTCCGGAAGAGAAGCTGCTCTGCTCCCTGCCGCTGGCCGGCAAGGTGGTGTATGACATCGGCGCCCACCGCGGCAGCTATGCGTTGTTTTTTTCCCGAAAGGTAGGCGCGACCGGAAACGTGGTCGCGTTCGAGCCCGCGCCCAGGAATTTCGAAAAACTGGCTCGCAACCTGGCGCTGAACCACATCCTCAACGTGCGCGCGCTCGAGCTGGCCTTGGGCGCCGAATGCGAAGTGCGCGATGTGTTCGCACTGCCGGGAATGTCAACCACCGCGTCCTTGGCGACTGACGCGCACACTCCCTTTCGCCGCCGCGTGGGCCGGGCGCAAGTCGAGCGCCTCGACGATCTGGTCAACCGGCTGGAGCTGCCGCCTCCCGATTTTGTCAAAATTGACGTCGAAGGCTTCGAGTTGGACGTATTGCGCGGCGCCTGCGGCACGCTCGCCCGCTTCGGCCCCGACCTCATGGTCGAGATCCATGGCGCCAGCCTGGCGCTGAAGGTGAAGCGCGTCGCCGCGATTTCGGAATTGCTGCGACCGCTCGGCTATCGCCTAATTCACACCGAGAGCGGCCGCGACGTGCACCCCGCCGCGAACGGCGTGGCCGCGGGACACCTCTTCGGCCGCCGAATTGCCGTACCCGGCTAGGCGCTACTGGGGAGCCGCGGGCGTGGCCGGGGTGTTGCCCACCGTGTAATGACTGATCCAGTCGTAGATGCGCTGCTGGCGATTGAGCTCGTGGTAGTACTCGGTGAAGCCGTGGTGTTCGCGCGGGAAGAACACCAGTTCCACCGTTTTGCCGCGCTCCTTTAACGCGCGGTAGAACTCGAGCGATTGGCTGATCGGCACGCGCTCGTCCTCGGCGCCTTGCAATATCAGCAGCGGCGTCGTCACGTTGTCCACATAGGTCAGGCCGCTGCGGTCGTGATAGAGCTTAAGCGTCGACGGCTGCGGGTAGCCATTGAAAAAGCCGCCGAGATAATTGGGAATGTCGGTCGAGCCGTACATGCTGGCCAAATCGCTCAACCCGGCGCCCATCATGGCCGCCTTGAAGCGATGCGTTTGGGAGACGATCCAACACGTCATGTAACCGCCGTAACTCCATCCCCACTCGGCCAACTTGTCGGGGTCGGCGATGCCGCGGGCGATCACGGCGTCAACGCCGGACATTATGTCGTGATAGTCGCCGCCGCCCCAGTCGAGCAGATTGCCGCGCTGGAATTTCTCGCCGTAGTTGGTGCTCCCGCGCGGGTTGGTGTACAGCACGGCCCATCCCTTGCCGGCCCAGAACTGGGCGTCGAGGTTGAAATTTTCGCTAAACGCGCCGGTGGGGCCGCCGTGTACCTCGAGCAGCATCGGGTAGCGATGGCCGGCGACATAGCCCACAGGCTTGACCAGAACGCCCTCGACCGGCCATCCGTCGCTGCTCGTCCAGTGCAGCACCTCGGTCGCGCCCAGTTCGAATTCGGCGGTTTGCGGATTGATGGTCGTCAGCCGCTCCGGGCCGGCGAAATCGGCGCCGGCGACGTAGACGTCGCTGGGCTCGGTCGCCGACTGACGGGTGAAAGCAACGCGCTGGCCGTCGCGGTTGAATCCGCCGTGGGCGGCGAGCGAAATCAGTTCTCCATGGGTGATTTGCGAATAGCGGCCGGTGGCAAGGTCGTAGGAAAAGACCGATTCATAGACGTGTTCACCGGTGGTGAAAAAAATCTTCGAGCCATCCGTTGACCAAATGGGAGCGCCCGCGCCGAGGTCGAACGAAGGCGAGGCGAGGTCGCGGCTGGCGCCGGTGGCTACATCGAGCAACATGAGATGGGCCAGGTGCGAGTCGAGCAGCGGCATGCCATCGCCGAGGGCGGGGTTGGGATTGGGATCAAAATCGTAGGCGATGGACTTACCGTCCGGCGACCAGGCCGGCGAAGTAGCGGCGGAGATGCCATGGGTGATCTGGGTCAACTTTTTGGCCGCTACATCAATCCGGTAGAGGTTGGTGCGCTGGTCCCGCACCAGCGGTGTAGGCGTTGCTTCGAACACCACGTCGCGGCTGTCGGGCGAGAAGGCGAGCGCGCCCTTAATCGCCATGGAAGCCTCTGCATCGAGTTCGGTCTCAGCACCCGTTGCGACCGACACGCTCCAGACATGGGTGGGCTGGAAGTCGCCTTCGTACACTTCGGCGTCGTCGCCGCGTTTCTGCGCCGCCTGTTCCGCCTCGGTCAGCGGCACGCGTCGAACGAACGCGATGCTGTGTCCGTCGGGCGCCCAAGCGAAGTCGCTGGCGCCTCCCTTACCGTGGGTTAGAGCGTGAGCCTCGCCGCCGTCGGCGCGCATGATGTAGATTTGCCCCTCACTGGTGTCATCACCGGTGGGGCGGTTGGCGATGAAAGTGATGTACTTGCCGTCGGGCGACCACGCCGGCGAACTCTCGCCCTTGTCGCCGAACGTCAACTGCCGTGCCGCGCCATCACTGTCGGAATGCGCGGTCGAAACCAGCCAAACATGCGAGCGAGCCTGCTCCTTGGGCAGCGATTTCTGGCCGGCGGCCGCCTCCGGCTCGGGACTCCACCCGCGCACCGTAAAGAGCACCCAGTGTCCGTTCGGTGAAATGGTCGCGCCGCCGACCGCATTGAGCCGCATGCCGTCGAGCAAACTTACGGGATGAGTGGCCGCCAAGGCGACTGCGGCGGGCAGCAGCGTCGCCGCCGCGACAAATGGTATCCAGTGTAAGCGCATGGAGAACCCCCGCGAACATCATAGGAGGATACTCAAGCAAAAGCCAGCACCCTCGCAGCGTATGCCAACGCGTTTTTCATTAAGGGGCGAGGCGATAACGGGGCCATTGCGTCCCACCCCACGGCCCAAAGCGGCGCTGTGGGCCACGGTTCGCAGACCTGGCCCTGCGGTCTCGCATCGCTCAGTAAGAAACCCTTCAGATACGACTCGGGCCCTGCCGCCAATTCGAAGCGGCGCGGCGGCTAGGTTTGCAGGATGCCGGTGCGAAAGGGTGGGATGTCGGGATTCAATGCGGCCACTTCGAGCGCGGCGATCAGATGTTGCCTTGTGTCTTCGGGGGCGATGATGGCGTCAAGCCATAGGCGGGCGGCGCCGTAGCGCGGGTCGGACTGGGCATCGTAGCTGGCGC
>JANWLQ010000013.1 GCA_025450725.1 Terriglobales bacterium | reverse complement strand
TGGCGTTCGATCGGCGCTGGCATTCGTGAGCCCGGACTCGTGAGCTGGCAGGCGCTGCCGGCGTGGATCGCCATTCTGAACGGCCTGAGCGCGGCGCTGCTGGGCCTGGGGTACTACTTCATCCGGCAGCGCCGGATTGACGCGCACCGGCGCTGCATGATCGGCGCCTTTGCCAGCTCCGTGGTTTTTCTCGGCGTGTACCTCGCCCACCATTGGCACGCCGGCGTCGTTTACTACCACGGCGCCGGTTGGCGGCGGGTGCTGTATTTCACGCTGCTCTCCACCCACACGCCGCTGGCCGCGATCGTGCCGGTGCTGGCGGTGATTGTGCTGACCCTGGCGCTGCGGCGGCGCTTCGCTCGGCATCGAGCCTGGGCGCGCTGGACTTGGCCGATCTGGATGTACGTTTCGCTGAGCGGGATTGCGGTTTACTGGATGCTGTACAGGACCTAACCATGGAGGGCGCGGATGGGGTCGAGGCGGGCGGCGCGGCGGGCCGGCAGCGTGGCCAGGGTGAGATTGATCACCGCGAACGCGGCCAGCACCGCGGCAAGGATCGATGGGTCGTTGTAAAAGGCCACGCTGACGGCGGCGGCGAGCAGCGCGCCGGCCGCGGTGAGCAGGGTGGATTCCAACAAGAACTGAATGAAGATGGCGTGCGTGCTGGCGCCCAGGGCGCGGCGCGTGCCGATTTCGCGGCGGCGGGCGGCAACGGCGAGCCAGTGCAAGGCCAGCGTGGCGAGCGCGGCCACGAGCAGTCCGGCGAGTCCCGCGGCAACAACGATTTGGAGCAGGCGATGGCTGGCGGCCACCTGGGCGTCAATGAGCGTCTGCTGGTCGAGGATTTGCGCATCGTCGGGCTGACCCGCGGCGATGTGATGGCGGGCGCGGAGGAGACTGCGGGCGTGGCTGATGACACCCCCGCGGTCGGCGCCGGCGCGGACGCCGAGAACAATTTGGGAGTAGTAGTCGAGCTTCATCACACGCCGCATGGCGGTCGAGAGCGGAATGAAGATTTGCTCGTCCTCATTAACCGCGTCGAGACGCTGGCCGCGTTCGGCCAGCAGGCCGACAACGCGGAAGGGAATGCGATTGATCCGCAGTGTCGCCGCCGCGGGCACGCCGGCTGGAAATAAATCGCGCGCGACGGCGGCGCCGAGAAGCGCCACCCGCGCGGCGGAACGTTGATCGAGCGCGGTCAGGCCGCGGCCGTCCACCATGGGCCAGCGACGGAGGGCGAAATATTCCGGCGCGACGCCGACAATCAAAGCGCCATTCTTGGAGAGATCGCCCGCCTTGACGAGAAAGGTTCCCGAGGCCGCCCCGGCGGAGAGTTCGACGGCCGGCAGTTCGCGTCGCAGGGCGCGCTCGTCCTCGGGGCGGAGTGTGGTGACGATGGCGCCGGTGCGGGCGCGCCCGCCGACGCTGCGACTGAGTTGGGGTGCGACGGTGAGCAGATTGGCGCCCATGGATTCGAGCTGCGCGTCGAGTTGGCGGCGGCCCGCCAAAGTGAAGTTGAGGGCCACGATGACCGCCGCCGAGGAGAGCGCGCCCAGAAGAACGACCAGAGTCGAACGCAGCGGGAAGCGGCGCAGGGCGCGAGCCGCTTGCTGGAGTTGCTCGGGAAGCATGCAGGCGCTTAGCGGCGCAGGGCGGCGACAGGGTCGGTGTGGGCGGCGCGCCAGGCGGGGACAAGTCCGCAGGCGAGACCCAGCAGGATGGCGGCGACCGCGGCGGCGAACGATTGCGGCCAGGCCCATTCCGGCGGCAGATGCTGCCAGCGCGCGGCGATGAGAATGCCTCCGGCGCCGAGAGCCAGGCCGGCCAGCGCGGCCAGCGCGCTGAGCACGGCGATTTCCAGGAGAAATTGGAAAAGAATGGCGGCGCGGCTGGCGCCGATGGCGCGGCGCAGGCCGATTTCCACCCGGCGTTCGCTCACGCCCAGACCCATTAGGGCGACGATGGCGATCGCCGCGAGCGCGATGGCGCCTACGGCCGCGCCACGGCCAATGACGGTCAGCCGGCTGGAGACGGCGGTGACTTGGGCGGCCACGGCGCTGGGGTCGGTCAGCGTAAAGTCGTCCAGCGCGGCGGCTGAAGCGTGATGGCGCTGGCGCAGGAGAGTGCGGATTTGGGCCATAGCGTTGGCCGAATCGCCAGGCCTGCGCAACTGCGCCACCACCATGGTGAGAAAGCTGCGATTGAAGAGGCGATGGCTGGCCGTGGTAACGGGGATGAGAATGAGATCGTCAAGGCTAAAGCCGCCGGGGCCGGCGCCGCGCCGCGCGAGGCGGCCCTGCACCTGGAAGGGAACGGTGCCCAGGCGAATCGTTTGGCCCATCGCGCTCGCGCCGGCGTTGGGGAAAAGCGCGGTGACCACGTCGGCGCCCAGAATGGCGACCCGGGCCTCGGCCCGCATTTGTTCGGGCGAGAAGAAACTCCCCTCGCTCAGCGCATCGCCGCGCAGGTCCAGCCAGTTGGCCGAGACACCGAAGACGGCGGGAGCATGGGTGCGGTCACCCGCCTGCACATCGATATCAAAGGCGTTTTGCAACTCGGCCGACTGGCGGATGGCGGGCAGCGCGGCAATGGCATCGGCATCCTCGAAGGTGAGCGTGGGAGGAACGTTGGTGAGCGAAACCATGCCGCGCGTCTTGCCCCCGCCGGGGCGGACGAGAACCGTGTCAAACGTGCCCAGCATGTTCTTCACGCTGTTCAGCGTGGCGCGGCGGGAGGCGGCGCTCACCGAAGCCAGCGTCATGCCCAGGGCCAAGCCGGCGACAAGGCCGGCCACCATGGCGGCGGAGCGGCGGCGATGGCGGCGGAGCGTGCGCAGTGCGGAAGTGATTGGGTTCATGCGGTCTCCATGTTTCCGTCGCGGAGCAGCACCTGGCGCTGGGCGCGGCGGGCAACGGCGTCGTCGTGGGTGACGAGGATTACGGTGCGCCCCTCCTCGCGAAGCTCGGCGAGCAACGCCATGACTTCCCTGCCGGCGGCGGCGTCAAGATTGCCGGTGGGCTCGTCGGCCAGGATGAGGCTGGGGTCGTTCATCAACGCGCGGGCGACTGCGACGCGCTGCTGTTCCCCGCCGGAGAGCTGGCTTGGGTAGTGGCGCAGGCGATCGGCGAGGCCAACCCGGGTCAACAGGGCGCGGGCGCGCTCACGCGGCGCAACCGGGTGGGCGCGGGCGCCCTGATAGAGCGCGGGCAGCTCAACCTGCTCGAGCGCGGTAATGCGGTCGAGCAGATGGAACGATTGAAAGATAAACCCGATGCGGCGGGCACGCAGGCGCGAGAGTTGTCGATCGCTGGCGCCGGCGACGTCGTGCCCCTCGAAGAGATAGCGGCCCGAGGTGGGGCGGTCGAGGCAGCCGAGAATGTTCAGCAGCGACGACTTGCCGGAGCCGGATGCGCCGCGAATGGCGACCATTTCGCCGCGCTCGATGCGGAGCACAATCGCTTGCAAGGCGCGGACCGGTTTGGCGCCGCCGGCGACGAAGGTCTTGGTGACTTGTTCGAGTTCAATCATGGGATGCGATGCTGATCGTGGCTGTCATGTCGGGACGCAGATACGAAGGTAGATTGGAAAGCGGAGCGATGACCGCGTAGTTCACCACGCCGCTAATGATCGTCGCGGTGGGATCAATGCGGCTGACGCGGGTGTGCAGCACGCGCTCGGGGAACGACTCGACGGTGAAGCTGACCGCCGCGCCGGGGCGCACCGCGCCGATGTCGGTTTCATCCACGAGCGCCACCAGCTCGAGCGCGTGGTCCTGAATGATGGTAATGAAAGTGGGCGAAGCAAAGGCGGCGGCCACGGTTTCACCCTCCTGTGTGGCGACTGAGCTAACCGTGCCGGCGATGGGAGCGCGCAGGGTGGTATAGGAGAGATTGAGCTGCGCGGCCGCCCATTGCGCGCGCGAGTTGGCCAGCTTGGCCTGGGCGGAGGCCCAGGCGAAGCGCAGATCTTCGATCTGCTGCCGGGCCACGAGCTTGTCAGCAAGCAGCGCCTCGCCGCGATCGAGGTCCCGTTGGGCTTTGTCGAGCGTGGTTTGATCCATGCGAACCTGACTGGCCGCGACATCGAGCTGGGCTTGCAGCGGGCGCGGGTCAATCTCGGCGATCACCGCGCCCTGTTCAATGTGGGAACCGACGGCGACATACAGACGCTTGACGGTCCCGGAAATCTGGGAGCCGACCCGCACCTCGGCGCCGCTGCGCAGGCGGATAGTGCCGGTGGTGGTCACGGCGGCATCGCGCCGCGCCCCTGGCGGCGCGAGGGCAACGACGGCCGGCGCGGCGGCACGCGGCGCCGGCGCTAGCCGGGCGCGCGCGTACCGAATGCCGAAGGCCGCCAGCGCGGCGACGCTCGCGAAAACGATGCCCCCGAGCCAGCGCCGCCCGCCGGCACGGTGTTTCGGCGCGCCATCCGTCGGGTCATCCCACGGCGCCATCGAATGCGCCGCCATGTTAGCGTTTGTCGAACGCCATGACGATGGGCTTCGACTCGAGGTACATCGTGCGGCCGTCCGCGGAGAGGTAGCGAGTCTCGATGCGTGTATGCTTCGATCCCGCGACCGAGCCCTCGGTCACCCAGGTGGTGACCAGGCGCTCGCCTTGCCAGCGCGAAGTGGTTTCGCCGGCCTCGCCGGTGGGCGAGGTGTTGGCCACGGCCTTGCCGGTGAGATCGTACTTCGTGTCGTGCACCGGCTGCGCCGCGCCCCCGAACGCCGCGGCGTCGTGGGTGGTTAGGGTGGTCGCGGTTTGTTCGATGGTGACTGTATCGGACATACCGGCCATCATGCCGAGATTGGCGCTCTTGGCGGGATTGAACGCCCAGGTACCGGCGAAGTCGGGAGTGGCCGGCCGGAAGCCGAGTAGGCCAACGGCCAAGAGCAGAGAAGCGAATGCGGGTCGAAGTTTCATGGACAGGGTCCTTTCAGGGACCAGGGTCCAGGGCTATACCTAGGTATAGAGTCAAGTTTTATTTTTTGACTTGTGCCGGGCACATAGTCATCGGCGTTACCGCCGTCTGCTCGATCAGGCGGTTCACTTGCGCGCGCAGACACTGGTACTCCGCAATTTTGGCGTCCAGATATGCAACCCGCTGGGCGGCGACCACCAGGAACGCGCGGCGTTGCGCGGCGTCCGGTTGATCGCCATGGATGACCGACAACTGCTTGATTTCTTTCAGCGTGAAGCCCAGCACCTGGCAGCGTTTAATAAAGCGCAGGCGATCGAGATCGGTGGCGGAGT
>JANWLQ010000012.1 GCA_025450725.1 Terriglobales bacterium | reverse complement strand
GAGCGCATGGAGCGTGATGGAATCGAGGTGGTCCATGCCCATTACGCGACGCATCCGGCGATGGTGGCGTATGTGGTGGAACGGCTGACCGGCATTGGCTACAGTTTCACCGCCCACGCCCACGACCTGTACTGCCACCGGGCGATGCTGGGCGAGAAACTGGCGCGGGCAAGGAGCGCGGTGACCATCAGCGAGTTCAACCGCGTCTACCTGGAGCGGGCGCGCGCAGCGGGGAAAAAGGCCACGCCCATTCATGTCGTACGTTGCGGGGTGGAGTGGGAGCGGTATGAGGCGATGGCGCGCGAGCGGTGGCAGCGCTGGCGGGAGGCGCCTCCGGGCACACGGTTGCGAGTTTTGGCGGTTGGTTCACTGCAACCCTACAAGGGCCACCGCCATTTGTTGACGGCCTGCGCCAAACTGCGGGCGCGTGGGTTGCGTTTCGAGTGCCGGCTGATTGGGGAAGGCCGGCTGCGGCCCGCCTTAGAGCGCCAGATTGCGGCGCTCGACCTGGCCGGTGAAGTGCGATTGCTGGGGGCGCGAACGGAGCACGAGGTGTGGGACTGGTTGCGATGGGCGGACGTATTTGCCATGCCCAGCGTGGTGGACGAGAGCACGCAACAAATGGAAGGCATACCGGTGGCGTTGATGGAGGCGATGGCGGCCGGATTGGGCGTCGTGGCGACGCGCCTGTCGGGCATTCCGGAGTTGGTCACGAGCGAACAGAACGGGCTGCTGGTGTCTCCGGGTCCGACGATAGCGGAGGAGTTAGCGGCAGGCGTATGGCGTATGCGGGACGCTGGCGTGCGCGAACGGCTGGCGCGGGCGGCGCGACAGACGAGAGGATTCGATTTGGCCACCAACGTCCGGCGGCTGGAACAGGTGCTCGGTTCGGATGCGGGGACGGAAATCGCAAGCGATGGGGTGGCGGCATGAATCCGATGCACTGGTTATGGCAAGCGGCAAGCTGGCTAATGGTTTCCAGCATGGCGTTGTTGGCGCTGGTGTGGGTGGCCTATCCGCTGGTGGTGGCGGCCTGGGCGCGGCTATGGCCGTACCGCCCGGCGGGCGGAGGCGAGAACTGGCCGCTGGTGAGCGTGATTGTTGCCGCGCACAACGAGGCGGACCACATCGAGGCGCGGGTACGGAACCTGTGGGCGCAGGATTATCCACGCATGGAAATACTGGTGAGTGAAGACGGCTCGACCGACGGCACGCGGGCGCTGGTCGAGCGCCTGATCACGCCCGGCGGCGCCTGCCCGCTGCGCCTGCTGGGGGGGCGCGAGCGCCTGGGCAAGGCGCGGGCGATGAACCGGGCGGTGGAGGCGGCTTGGGGCGACATCCTGGTGTTTTCCGACGCCAACAACCAGTACCCGCCGGACGCGGTGCGGCATTTGGTCAGGCCGTTCGCTGACCCGAGCGTCGGGGCAGTGACCGGACGCAAGGCGGTTGAGGCGCGCGCGGGCATGGGCGGAGGGGAGAGCGTTTACTTCCGCTACGAGGGCTGGTTGGTGGCCAACGAATCGATGACCGGCGGAACGGTGGCGGCGTTTGGCGAAGCACTGGCGGTGCGCCGGAGTTGTTATCGAGCGCTGCCGACGAGCTTCATGGTCAATGACGATTTGTATCTGGCGCTGCGCGTGCTGGCGCAGGGCAAGCGGGTCCTGGCGGCGCCGGAGGCGCGCTCGTTCGAGCACGGCGCGGCGGGTGAAGCGGCGGAGTGGGTACGGCGGAAGCGCATGGCGGTGGGGCGCTGGGCGGCGCTGGGGTGTTTGCGCGGGCATTGGCATGGCCTGGGGTGGAGCAATTCGTTCAAGGTACTGTTCCACGAGGTCTTGCGGCCGCTCTCGGGGCTTTGGCTGGGACTCGCGCTGGGGAGCGGGTTGGCGTTGGTGTTTGCACCGGCGGCGGAGACGATGGCGTACGCTGTGCGCTGGCTGGCATGGACGCAAGCGGCCGGGTTGGTGATGGTCGGCGGGGTGGGACTGGGGCGATGGCGAGGCAAGAAGCTGGGGCGATGGGAGGCGCCGTATTTTTTTGCACTGGCGCTGGCGGCGGCCGTGGCGGGCGGGTGGCGCTATCTGCGCGGCGGCCAGTCGCCGCAGTGGCAGCGCGCGCGGCGGGCCGTGCCCTCCCTTCCGCCGGCGGCGGGCAAGCCGGAGGCGGGAGACGGCATGAACTATGGCCGCATTTTGCACGGGTTGTTCTGGGCCTCGAGTTCGTTTGTACTGGGCAAGGCGCTGGTGTTTGGCTCGATTATGGTCCTGACGCGGCTGTTGGCTCCGCAGCAGTTTGGCGCCGTGGCGCTGGCCACCTCGGCATTGATGGTGCTGGAAATCTCCGGGACATTGGGTCTGACCAGCGCGCTGATCTTCGAAGAGAAAGACACGCTGGCGGCGGCCGACATTTGCTTTTGGACGACGGTCGCGGCCTCACTTGTGGAGGCGATCGTGGGCTGGTGGTGCGCGCCGGCGCTGGGCCGCTTCTTCCACGACCCGGCATTAGGGCCGATGGTGCGCGCGTTGCTGGTGTCGCTGGTGTTGACGGCGCTGGGCAACACGCATGACACATTGCTGCGGCGGCGGCTTTCGTTCCGAGCCAAGTTGCTGCCTGATCTGGGAATGGCGGGAGCGAAGGGCGGAGTCGGCATTGCCTTGGCCTTGTTGGGCTGGGGAGCGTGGAGCCTCATTTGGGGACAAGTGGCGGGCACGTTGATCAGCACGGCGCTGCTTTGGTGGATCACGCCGCGCGTGGCGCACTGGCAGCCAGGTTGGCCCTGGCGCGGCCGCCGTTGGAACGGTGCGGTGGCACGCCGTTTGTATTCCTACGCCAAGCACATTTACCTGCTCGACAGCAGCAGCGTGCTCCTGACAAATTTCGACTCGCTCACCATCGGCCGGATGTTAAGCGATTACTGGTTGGGCTTTTACACCCTGGCGTTTCGGATTCCGGAAGTGATGCTGCTGAGCGTGCTCAACGTGATTACGCGGGTGGTGTTTCCGGCATTGAGCCGATTGCAATCGGAGCGCCGGGCGTTGCGCGCGACGTTGCTGGACACGGCGCGCTACACGGCGCTCCTGACCTTGCCGGTGGCGGCGGGGATGGGGCTTTTAGCGGGCCCAATTGTGTTTGGCATTTATGGCCGGCATTGGGGACCGGCGGTGGGTGTGTTGCGGGTCCTGGCGCTGTATGCGGGGATCCGCTGCTTGAGCCATCATTTTGGGGACGCGTATAAAGCGATCGGGCGGCCCGATATTTTGACGCGGACGACCATCGCGTGGTGGCTTCTGCTGCCGCCGGACCTGATCTTGGGGGCGCATTTTGGCGGCATTGTGGGCGTGGCATGGGGGCAAATGGCGACGCGATCGGCGATTACGGCGCTGCACGTGTATCTTGTCGCGCACTTTCTGGATATCAAGCCGCGAGATCTGTGGCGCTGTTACGCGCCGGCGCTTGAATGCACGGCGTGGATGAGTGCGGGATTGGCGACGGCGCTGCCGTGGGCGCGGCATTGGGCGGCGCGCCCGGAACTATTGGCGATGGTGCTCTGGGGTGCCTCGCTATATGGAATTGCCCTGGCGGTGCGTTATCCCGCGCTGTTGATTTCGGTATGGAGCAAGTTGCCGAGGCGGGGCGCTCAGGCGGGGCGGGACGAGGCGGTGGACGAGCCGGAGGTTACGGTGGAACTGAGGTATACGGCATGAGTGCGCTGGCGGTGGCGGGAGCAGTGGAGACGCGTTCGCTGTTGATGATAGGAAACTGGCAGCAGGCGCGCGCGATCGAGCGCGAATGGAAGCAGTTGTATCGCGCGTGCGGATCGCCGAACCCGTTTTTGAGTTGGGAGTGGCAGCAGGCGTGGTTGGCGAGCGAACCGCCGGGGATCGAGCCGCTGATTGTGGCGGAAGCCGGTGCGGACGGGAGTTTGTTGGGACTGTTGCCTTTGCAGAGGGTGCGTCCGCGATCGGCGGCGGGAAAGCTGGGGCTGCGGCAGCTTGAGTTCTTGGGGCGTGGAGCGGACCCGGACGAGATGGACTGCCTGGCGCACCCGGAGGCGGACGATGGGTTGGCGGCGCGGCTGATGCGCGCGGTGGTGGAGCGCGGCGGCTGGGAGTTGCTGCGACTGGAGGCGGCGCGGAGTGATGGCTGGCTGGCGCGGCTCTGGTCGCGGCTTCCGAACGGCGCGGTGGAGGAAGGTGACTGGCTGCCCTATTTGCCGCTGCCCGAGAGTTTTGAGGCGCTGTTGGGCGAGCACAGCGCCAATTTTCGTTCGGAGGTGCGGCGGCGGCGGCGGGCATTCGCGCGCGCGCTACCGGAGGCGCGCATGGAATGCGCCGACACGCCGATCGCCATGGGAGCGGCGCTCGACGATTTGTACCGGCTGCACAATTTACGGCGCGCGCAAAAAAAAGGGCAGGGAATTTTCGAAGTGGGATGGGTGCGGGCGTTTCATCACGATCTGGGGCGCGGTTTGGCGGGGCGGGGCGAAGCGCGGGTCTATCTGTTGCGCACAGCAAAGGAAGTGATTGCCGGCCTGTACGGATTCCAGGCGGAGGGCGAGGGCGGTCGCTTTCTGTATTACCAGAGCGGTTTTGACCAGAAGTTTGCCGAGCACAGTCCGGGAACGGTGCTGCTCAGCGGAGTGATGGAAGACTGCATACGGCGTGGGATGCGACAGTTCGAATTTTTACGCGGCGAGGAGGGCTACAAGGCACGCTGGACGCAACTGCGGCGCCCGACGGTGAACCTCATGGCGAGCCGGGGCGCGGGACGCGGCTGGATGCAACTGCGGGCGGCGCACGCGCGCTGGCGGAATGCGGCATGAGAGCTGTCGCGGCATTGCGGAACCTGCCGCACGGGTTTTGGCATGGCGTGGATCGCTGCCTCGACCATGGCCGGGGCGCTTGGCCGTACTGTGTCGTAGCCTTCCACCGCATTGGCGACTACGGGGATGAGTTGGGGTATCCGGCTACCGGGTTCGCCGCGTTGTGCCGGTACTGGCGCGACCACTATGAAATCATCAGCCTCGATCAGCTTCTGGCCCGCCTCGCCCACGGCGATGTGGCGGGTGCGCCGACGCTGAGTGTTACGTTTGACGACGGCTATCGCGACAACCACGACGTGGCCGCGTCGATTTTGGACGGCTTCGATATGAGCGCGACTTTTTTTATCACCGCCGGCGCGATCGGCACGGAACGGCGGTTCGACTGGGACGCGGGGCTGGCGCAGCGACCCGCGCTCATGAATTGGGACGAGGTGCGCGCGCTGCGGGCGGCCGGGTTCGGGATCGGTTCGCACACGCTCAATCATGCCCGCGTGTCGGAGGTTCATGGGCGGGAATTGGAGCGGGAGCTGGTGGGTTCGCGGCAATTGATTGAAACTGAATTGCACCAGCGGGTGGAGGACTTTGCCTATCCCTACGGTCTGGCGAGCGACTGCGGAACGGAAGCGCGGGAAGCGGCGCGGGCTGCCGGTTACCGCACGTGCTTGTCGTGCCACGGCGGGTTGATCGAGCCTGGCGTTTCGGCTTACGAGTTGCAGCGGGTTTGCGTAAGTCCGCGCTTCCATGCGCGGCCTCGCGATTGGGCGCGGGGGTATAGCCGGATGCTTTGGCAGCGGGGAGGCCGGGCGTCGCTTCGAGCCGCCGCGTAGTGGATTTGCATCTCAGCATGTATGGCTGGGGTGTGGTCGGGCTACTTGACTTTTGGACTGGTGACGCTGCCGGTGCGGCTCTATTCGGGCGCGCGGGGCGAGCGGGTGAGCTTCCATCAGCTGCACGACAAAGACCGGGTGCGGCTGAAGCAACAAATGGTTTGCCCCGCCGACGGCGAAGTGGTCAGCCGCGATCACATTATTAAGGGATACGAGTACGCCAAGGGCGAATACGTGGTAATTTCCGCCGAGGATATCAAGGCGGCGGCGCCGCATACGGAACGGCAACTGGAAATTGTCGAATTCTGCCGCGCGAGCGAAATTGATCCGATCTGGTTCGAGGCATCGTACTACCTCATGCCGGAGGCGGCCGGGCTGCGACCCTATTCCCTGCTGATGAAGACGATGCAGGAGACGCAGTATGTGGCGGTGGCGCAGTTGAGCATGCACAACCGGGAGTACTTGAGCTTGATCCGGCCTTCGTCGCTGGCCGGGGTTCCGGGGCAATCGGGCGAGGGCCTGTTGCTGCACACCCTCTACTACTTGGACGAGGTGCGGGTGGCCGACGGATTTGGCGCGGCGGCAAGCAAGGCCCCCGCGGCGGCGGAGTTGAAACTCGCCAAGCAACTGGTGGAAGGTTTGGCGAAGAAATTTGACCCGAAGCGATTTGAAGACCACTACCGGAAGAATCTGGAAGCCCTGGTGGCGTCTGCGCTGGAGGGGAAGCCGGCGCCGGGACGGGAGCCTCGTCCGCACCTGGTGCCGGTGAGCGACCTGATGGCAACGCTGAAAGCCAGCCTGCAGGGCAATAAGGCGGCCGCCGGGGCGGCCGCGGCGAAGCGCAAGCCTCCGGCGCGGGCTTCTGACGCGCGGCGGGCGAAACGCGCGGCGTAGGCGGCTTGTTGCATATTGGCGGGCGCTTATTGCTTAATGGATAAATGTCCTTGCGCACCAGCCTGCTGACCTTAATTACTCGCACCGCGACCGATTTGCCGCCCGACGTTCGGGCAGCGATGACGCGGGCCACGGGGCGCGAATTACCCGCCTCACAGGCCGGGCGGGCGCTGGCAATCATTGGCTCGAACATTGAGCTGGCGGCTCGCGATGAGGGACCGCTTTGCCAGGACACGGGGATGCCGACGTTTTTTGTGCACGCGCCGGTGGGGTATAACCAGATTGTTCTGCGGCGCGAAATTCAGGCGGCGGTGGCGGAGGCGACTCGGCAAGGCAAACTGCGGCCGAACAGCGTGGATTCGCTGACCGGCGAAAACAGCGGGAACAACTTGGGGCCGGGGACGCCGGTCATCCATTGCGAGCAGTGGGAGCGGAACGAAGTCGAGGTCAAGCTCCTGCTGAAGGGAGGCGGCTGCGAGAACAAGAATATCCAATACTCGCTGCCGTGCGAGTTGGAGCACCTGGGCCGGGCCGGTCGGAACCTGGAAGGCGTGCGCAAGTGTATTTTGCACGCGGTATGGCAGGCGCAGGGGCAAGGCTGCGCGCCGGGAGCCGTGGGCGTGGCGGTGGGGGGCGATCGCACGTCGGGGTACGAGGCCGCCAAGGAACAGCTCTTGCGCACGCTGGACGATGTGAATCCCGATCCAAGGCTGGCGGAACTTGAGGATTATGTCCTTGAGCGGGCGAACACGCTGGGTATTGGGACGATGGGATTCGGCGGGATGGTGTCGTTGATCGGCTGCAAAGTGACGGCGCTGAATCGGCTGCCAGCGAGTTTCTTCGTTTCGGTCGCCTATGACTGTTGGGCCTATCGGCGGCGCGGTGTGGTTCTCGATGCGACATCGGGCGCAATACTCCAGTGGCTGTACGGCGACCCAATGGACGCGTCTTTACCGGCGGCGGCGGCTGCGGGCGCGACCGAGGGAGTTCGATTGCGGGCTCCGATTTCAGAGGAGGAGGTTCGGCGGCTGAAGGTCGGGGACATGGTGCTGCTATCAGGGACGATTTACACGGGCCGGGATGCGGTTCACGCGCATTTAATGCACCATGACGCGCCGGTGGACCTGCGCGGAGCCGTGCTTTACCACTGCGGGCCGGTGGCGACGCGGGACGCCGAGGGCGGTTGGCGGATTGGGGCGGCGGGACCGACGACGAGCATTCGCGAGGAACCATACCAGGCGGATCTGCTGCGCCGCTTTGGGATGCGCGGGGTAATGGGCAAGGGGGGCATGGGGAAGCGAACGCTCGCGGCGCTCGAGGAGTGTGGGGCGGTGTATCTGAACGCGGTGGGCGGGGCGGCGCAATATTATTCGCGGGCGGTCAAGAAAGTGCGAGGAGTGCATTTTCTGGAATTCGGCACGCCGGAGGCGATGTGGGAGCTCGAAGTGGAGGACTTCCCGGCGGTGGTCACGATGGACAGCCACGGAAACAGCCTTCACGCGCAGGTCGAGCGGGAATCGGGCCAGGCGCTAAAATCACTCGCGGCCGACGAAACTCTGGCGGTGAAATAGCACACTCGTCTAGAATTGACGCTTATGCCGTTTCAAGTTGCGATCCTGGCGGAGACGCGCGCGGGCGAGAAGCGCTCGGCGATGGTGCCTTCGGTGCAGGCGCAGATGGAGAAATTGGGGGCGGTGTTCACGCCCGATCTAGCCGCCGCCGACATGGTGCTGGGGGTGCAGGCGCCGCCGGCCGCCACGGTGGCGGGCATGAAACCGGGAGCGGTGCTGATCGCCTTCATTCAGGCGCAGCAGGAGCCGGAGCTGGTGGCCGCGCTCGAACAGCGCCAGATCACCTGTTTTGCCATGGAGCTGGTGCCGCGCATTTCGCGGGCGCAGGCAATGGACGCGCTTTCGAGCCAGGCGGCGCTGGCGGGCTACTACGCGGCGCTGCTGGCGGCGACGCATTCGCCGAGGGTGGTGCCGCGCATGACGACGGCGGCGGGCGTGGTGCGTCCGGCGGGGGCGCTGGTGATGGGCTTGGGTGTTGCCGGCTTGCAGGCCATCGCAACGCTGCGGCGGCTGGGCGCGGTGATCGAGGCATATGACGTCCGTCCGGAGACGAAAGAAGAGGCTGAATCGCTGGGCGCGAAGTTTGTGGCCACCGGCGTGGATGCGCGCGCCGAAGGCGGCTATGCGCGCGAACTGACGGCCGAGGAGCGGGCGACGATTAGCGCCGCGCTGACCACGCACATCCAAAAAGCCGATTTGGTGATTACCGCCGCCGCCGTGCCGGGGCGGCGGGCGCCGCGCCTGATCAGCGCCGCGCAGGTGGCGGGCATGAAGGCGGGCGCGGTGATTGTTGACCTGGGCGCGGAGGGGGGCGGCAATTGCGAACTCTCGCGGCCGGGAGATGTGACACGGGCGGCGGGCGCGGGCGGCGATGTGGTAATCGTTGCGCCGTTGAACGTTACCTCCGAGTTGGCCGAGCACGCCAGCGAGTTGTACGCGAAGAATTTGCTCAATCTGATCAAGCTCATGGCCGTCGATGGCCAACTCAAATTGGATTGGTCGGATGAAATCATCGCCCGCACCGCGCTGACGCGCGGCGGCAAACTGGCGGCGGGCCACTGACGGCAAACCGGGCAATTATCACAATGGAAACCACACTCACCGGCTTCATCGCCCTTTACATCGTGATGCTGGCTACGTTCACCGGCATCGAAATCATCGGCCGGGTGCCGGCGATCCTGCATACACCGCTGATGTCGGGGTCGAATTTCGTCCACGGCATCGTGGTTGTCGGGGCGCTGTATGCGCTGCTGAACGCGACCAACCCAACCCAGCAGGTGATTGGATTCATCGGGGTGCTGCTCGGCGCCGGCAACGCCGCGGGCGGGTACGTGGTGACCAAGCGAATGCTGGAGATGTTCAAGGCGAGCCACCGATGAACGCGAAATTTATTATTGACGCCACTGATTTTGCCGCGGCGCTGCTGTTCATTCTGGGCTTGAAGCGCATGTCGTCGCCGGTGACGGCCCGCTCGGGAATTGTGATCGCCGGCTGGGGCGTGCTGGTGGCTACGCTGGCGAGTTTTCTTTACGTGTTCGGGATCGCGCCGGCGGCGCAGCCCCACCTGGGCGTGAACCTGGGCCTGGGGATTGCGGCTTTGGCCATCGGCTGCGGCTGGGCGTGGTGGAGCGGCCAGCGCGTGGCCATGACGGCGATGCCGCAAATGGTGGCGCTATACAACGGCATGGGCGGCGGAGCCGCGGCCTGCATTGCGGCGGTGGAGCTGTTCAGCGGCGAGGCGCACGCGGCATCGCGGCTGGTGATCACGCTGCTGGGCGCGCTCATCGGAGCGGTATCGTTGTCGGGCTCGCTGATTGCGTGGGCAAAGTTGGATGGCAAGATTAACAAGACGCTGCATGTGGCCGGGCAGCAGGCGATCAATACCGCTGTGCTGGCGGCCACGGTCGCGGTGGGCGTCTACATTATCGTCGCCACGGGTGGCGAGAGCAGCGCCGCGCTGACGGGAGTATTTTTTGTGGGCGCGCTGGCTTTCGGGGTGTTGATGACGCTGCCGATCGGCGGCGCCGACATGCCGGTTGTGATTTCACTTTATAACGCGTTCACCGGGCTGGCGGTCGGCCTGGAAGGCTACGTTCTGCAAAAGCCGGTGCTGATGATTGCCGGCGTGGTGGTAGGCGCGGCGGGAACACTGCTCACGCTGGTGATGGCGCGGGCGATGAACCGCTCGGTGTCCAACGTACTGTTCAGCCGCTTTGGCGTGGCGGAGGTCGGCGGGGGCGGCGAGATCAAGGGCAGCATGAAGCCGGTCGAGGCATCGGACGCGGCGGTGGCGATGCGCTATGCGCGCAAGGTGCTGATCATTCCGGGCTACGGACTGGCGGTGGCGCAGGCACAGTACAAGCTCTACGAATTTGTGAAGTTGTTGCAGGCCGCTGGGGTGGAGGTGAAATTCGCGGTCCATCCGGTGGCGGGCAGAATGCCGGGGCATATGGATGTGCTCCTGGCCGAGGCGGGCGTCCCGTACGACATGATGCACGAGCTGGAGGAGGTTAACGAGGAGTTCCAGAACGCCGACGTGGCGCTGGTCATCGGCGCCAACGACGTGGTCAATCCGGCGGCGCGCACGGACAAGAGTTCGCCAATCTACGGCATGCCCATTCTGAATGCCGACCAGGCGCAGCAGGTCTACGTGATCAAGCGCGGGCAGGGCAAGGGGTATTCGGGGGTTGAGAACGAACTCTTCTTCGCCGACAACACCAACATGGTCTACGGCGACGCGCAGCAGGTGTTGACCAAATTTATCGCCGCCGTCAAGGAACTCGGCTAGCGAACCCCAATGTGCTGCAGCAGGGCGGCGGCGCCGCCCTGTTGGAGAAGCTGCCGCATCTGATCGAGTTCGAGCGAGGCGCCGAGGCGCATGGCGGGAATACGGGCGCCGGAGTGGGTGCTGTCGGGTCCCCAATGAGTGCCGTCCTGATAAAGCACATAGTCGAGACGTAGCTCGGAGCGGGTGGGCGGCGCCTGCTGTTTGCCGCGGCCGACGACGAAGCTTTGATTAATGGCGACATTTTTTACCGCGCCCGGCGCGAGGGGCGGATCGGAGTTGACCAACGACATGGCCGTGATTTCGGCGGGGCCGATTTGGCGGGCGCCATTCGCGTCATAGAACGTCACCGCGACCACCGCGCCGAGGATGGGTTTGTGGCTGTGATTGGTCAGGGTATAGCGGAATGGGCGGCCTGGCAACGCGGGCTGTTCGATGACGATTTCCACCGGAGTGGCGGGGCCGACGACCGTGACGCTGGGTGCGGGTGCGGGTGGGGCAGAGAGCAGAAGTGCCGCGAGGAGAATGGCGATCATTCCGACAGCATATCGTGAAGCATACCGCGGCAGATAGCGATGGCTTCGGCCACCTCAGGCAGCCCAGAGGGAAGGGCGCGCTCCAGCCAGGGCAGCGCCTCAGCCGGACGCTCAAAGGCTTGCAGGAGCAGCAGGCCCTTATTGAGGATCAGCAGGTGGTTGTCGGGATCGGCGGCGAGAGCGTGGTCGAGGCTGGTCATGGCTTCTTCGAAACGCCCGGCGCGCATGAGCAGTCCGGCCTGGTTGGACCAGGCGGGTACATGGGATGGATCGTGGGCGAGCAGGCCGGCGTAAGCGGCAAGAGCCTGGTCAACGCGATCCAACTCTTCGAGCAGCAGAGCCTTGCGCATCCAGGCGGAAGGCAGCGTGGGGTCGAGATCGAGGGCACGGTCGAAAGCGGCGAGAGCGCTGGTGTTGCGTTCGAGGCGGGCGAGGAGGCGGCCCTTTTCCGACCAGGCGGCGGCATCGGCGGGGGATGCCAGCGCGGCGAGCGCAACATCAATTTTTTGCAGCTCAGCGGGCAGCATGCGAAGCCGGAGTGACGTCGTGGAGGATCTCTTGCAGGCGGCTGGAGGCGACAACGATGGTCTGGTCGCGCTCGGGGCCGGTGGAGATCATGCCGATGTCGAGCTGGATTTTCGCGGCCAGGAATTCGAGGTACTCGCGGGCGCGCGGCGGAAGCTGATTGTAATCGGTCATGCCGACGGTGGAGGTGAGCCAGCCAGGGCGCTCTTCGTACCTGGGCGTGCCGTTCGGATGCAGGTCCACGCAAACGGGAATGGTGGGAAGTTCATCGAGCACGTCGAGCTTGGTAAGGATCAAGGAATCGAGGCCATTGAGCATGGCGGCGTAGCGGATGAGGGGAACGTCGAACCAGCCGACGCGGCGTGGGCGGCCGGTAACGCTGCCAAACTCGTTGCCGCGCTGGCGCAGCGCATCGGCGAGCGGGCCTTCAATTTCAGTGGGAAAGGGGCCCCCGCCGACGCGGGTGCAGTAGGCCTTGCTGACGCCAATCGCGGCGCGGATGCGGGTGGGAGCGAGTCCGGTGCCGATGCAGGCGCCCCCGGCGGTGGTCGACGACGAGGTGACAAATGGATAGGTACCGTGGTCAATGTCGAGCAGCGCGCCTTGCGCTCCCTCGAGCAGGATGGCCTCGCCGCGATCGGCCGCATGATTCAACAGCAGGGCGGTATCGGTGACATAGGGGCGAATTTTTTCGCCTAATGCGAGATAGTCGGCGTATATGATCTCTGCATTGAACTCGCGCGCGGCATTGGGTTCGGACTGGTAGAGGGCGCGGGCAATGGCATTTTTCTCGCCCACGGCGTTCTGAATGTGGGCGCGGAGCGAGGGCGGGTCGAAGAGGTCTTGCACCCGGAGACCGCGGCGGCCCATTTTGTCTTCGTAGGCGGGGCCGATACCGCGCGAGGTGGTGCCGATTTTGACCCGGCCGGGAGCGTTTTCGGCGGCGGTCTCGATCAGGCGGTGGTACGGCAATATGACGTGCGCGCGGGTGGAGATAAACAGGCGTCCGGCGACGCTGATGCCGGCGCTCTCGAGCGTGGCGACTTCCTTGGTGAGGGCGAGCGGGTCAATGACGACGCCGTTCCCGATGACCGCCTTGGCGTTGGGACGCAGGATGCCGCAGGGAATGAGTTGGAGAACGAAGCGATGATCGCCAATGACGACGGTGTGGCCCGCGTTGTGGCCGCCCTGATAGCGGGCGATCCACTGGAAGTGGCTGGCCAACAGGTCCACAACTTTACCTTTGCCCTCGTCGCCCCATTGGGCGCCGACGACGATAACGCAGGATTGATGCATGCCCGAAGTGAAGTGTAGAGCGGTCTAGAGGTGCTTGTCGAGGGAGCGGCGCAAGGCGTCCTTACTGACATAGCCGACAATCTGCTCGACTACTTTGCCGCTCTTGAACAGGAGTAGAGTGGGGATGCCCTGAACGTGGTAATTGTTGGCCGTGGTGTTGGTATCCACATCCAGCTTACCCACTTTCAGTTTACCGGCGAGCTCGCTCGCGACGGCTTCGACATGGGGCGCAATCTGACGGCAGGGGCCACACCAAGTGGCCCAGAAGTCCACAAGAACCGGCATATCCGACTTCAACACTTCGGCTTCGAAGCTGGCATCGGTGAAGGTGGCGACATTGGCTGACATCGAAAGAGTCTCCTGATCTGCAATCTCGAACTACTATTGTATCGGAGTCTTGTGAAAGCACCACGGGGGCAAAATTTTCTCTACCAGGCCGCCTGGGTTGAGCGCGTGGCCGAGGCGGTCGAGCCCTGCCCGAAACTGCTCGAGATTGGCGGCGGACCGGGCGCCTTGACGGCGCGGCTGGAGGGGCGGGCGCAAGAATTTTGGGTGGTGGAGAGCGACCGCGCCCTGGCGGACGGACTGCGGGAGCGCTTCGGCGCGAAGGTGGTGGAGGCCGACATTCTGCAGCTCGACCTGAGCCGGTTTGGCCCGGGTTTGAGCGTGGCGGGGAACTTGCCCTATTACATTACCAGCCCGATTTTGTTGCACCTGTTCCGGCACGTGGCCACGATTACGACGGCCGTGATCATGGTGCAGCGCGAGGTGGCGGACCGGATTTTGGCCGCACCGGGGGGACGGGAGTTTGGGTTGTTGTCGGCGACGTGCCGGTTTTATGCCCGTCCGGAGCGGCTCTTCGACTTGCCCCCGGGCGCGTTTCGACCGGCGCCGCGGGTCCACTCGACCCTCTTGCGGCTGACCATCGCGCCCCAGGGTGAGGCGCTCGGGGTGGATGGCGAAGCTTTTATGCGATTTCTGCGGACGGCATTCGCGCAGAAGAGAAAACAGCTGGGCAAGCGGTTTGGGATTGCGCTGGAGGCGCGGGCGGAACAATTGGACCTGCCGGAGTTGGCGGCGCTGTATCGCTCGCTGTTAGTATGAAGTGTGGCAAAAGCATTGCAACTGATCCCGCTGGGTGGTTTGGGCGAATTCGGCCTGAACATGATGGCGATTCGCTACGGCGAAGAGATGGTGGTGGTGGACTGCGGACTGATGTTCCCGGAGCCGGAGCTGCTGGGCATCGACATCGTGGTTCCCGACGTGAGCTTCCTGGTCGAGCATCGCTCGCAGTTGAAGGCCATTTTATTCACCCACGCGCACGAGGATCACATTGGCGCGCTGCCATTTGTGATTGAGGACTTGAACGTGCCGATTTACGGCACCGAATTCACGCTGGCGGTGGTCGAGTCGAAGCTGGCGGAACACCG
>JANWLQ010000011.1 GCA_025450725.1 Terriglobales bacterium | reverse complement strand
GTCGGCCTGAACCAACTGGAAATGATTGCGCGAACTGTCGTACCAAAGGTCGTCGGGCACGAACAAGTCGGCCGTTTCGGCATCGCCGATTTGGAAAATGCGCTGCTCGACCACCGCCGACAAGCCGCTGGCCAGCACCTGCTCGTAACGGGCGTGGTAGAGCTCGACCGCGCCGGACTGATTGGCGGCGGCAAACTGCTCGGGCGCGACCAAGTAGGGCGAGGCGTTGCGCAAAAGCGCTGCGGCCGTCAAGGTGGGGGGGGCGGCTGCCCGGCGGCCCGTGACAGGGCTCGGCGTGGCAGTCAATTTGCTGGTCAAGCCGCTAGTCCCGAGGGTAACCCCGAGCAGGCAGACTCCGGCCAACACTAACGGAAATGGGCGACGAAGTGGCAAATCGGCGCTTGCTCCTAAGCTCCTGGTCAGTGTGCCAATTGGGCGCGCGCCGTGATATCAGGTAAATGCCTTAGCCAGGCAACGCAAACCACCCACGTCAGGGGAAGTACCACGAACCAGAAATCAATGCCATAAATTTGCATTACGCGTTGTCGCGCGCCACCCGGTATCAGCGGCTCGACCGCCGCCATGGCCACCGCCAGCCAGAACATTGGCGCCCTTGCGCCGCGGCGGGCGCTGATCCAGAGCGCGGGGAAGAGCGCCGTTTCGAGAATCACCCGGTGTACATGCGGCTCAACGATGATGACCGCGCAAAACATCGCCGCCACCGCGCCGTCGCTGTAGCCGGTGCGCGCCAAGGCGTAGAAGAGGCCGGCCATCAGCAACGACACGAGCGCCCACCACAAATACTCGACCGTCAATGGCGACCAGTGTAGCCAAGCCACCTGGCGATAAGCGGCGTCGGGCAGTTGACCGTAATCAACCACGGTCAGATAGCGCAATAGGACATCATGCAGCGATTGGCCGGGATACCAAGCTTCATTGAGCTTGCCAATAGCACGTTCTTGCGTCAGCCATTGCCCCAGCAGGGTGATTTGGCGGCCCATGCCGCGCCAAAGCCCGGGCAGCAGCGTTAAACCCAAGGCGCTGGCCGTCGCCCACGCCGTGGCCCGCCAGCGCCGCGTGAAAAACAGGCAGGGCAGAAAAAAAAGCGGCCAAACCTTGAGTGCCGCCGCCAAGCCCAGGGCGGCGCTGGCCCGCAGATGCAACAGACCGACGATACACAGGGCAACGATGTAAAACTGCGCATTGCCATAGCGCAGCTCTTGCACGAAATAGGGCGCGATCAAGATCAGCCCCGGCCAGAACTCGACCGCGCTCTTGAGCTTCCAGCGCCGGCGCAAATGGGTCACCAGCGCGCCCAAAACCAACACCTTGCCCGCCGCCCACAATGCCGCTCCCCACGCCAGTGGCAGCCAGGCGAGACCGCGGAAAAGATCGAGAAACAAGGGGGGGTACCGGTATACGCCGCCCGCCCAACCCGTCCCGCTGGCGGGGCCATACATGGCGCTGCCGGCGAAATAATGGCGCGCGTTTTCGAAATAAACCTGGTAGTCAATGGCCTTGGCCGGGTGCCAACCGACCGCCACTCCGGCAATCAGCGCCGCAACAATGTAGACCGCCCATTCTCGTTGCGCCACGCGGTCGTGCAACGTGGTCATGCGTCTGGACCCGCCGAACCGAGGTATTGTTTGCGATCGCGCGCGGTCGCATACAAGCAGTAGGTCGCGGCGATGACCGTCAGCCGGCGCAGGTCGGCATCCTCGGGGCTGGCGAAAAAGGCGTCAATGGACTCGCCCACGCCGGGCAGGCTGAGGGGTACCTCGAGCGTAATGAATCCGCATTCTCCGCGCTCGTCATGGCTGACGATCATGAACGTCAGCTCGCGATCGTCGGCCGGAGTGGGCGGTTCAAGATGGGTGATATAAATCTCCTTCACCCATTGCGTGCCGACCATATACTCCCAGGGCGGAAACATCAGGCATAGCGCCGGCGCCGGCGCGCGGAACTGCGTGGTATTCAGCCGCAGATAGATGGGATTGACGAAGGCTCGAGCCAGCTCCAGCGGTATCCGCGCCAGCACCGCGCCATAGCGGCGATAGCAGGTCCAGGTGTGGAGCATGTGCAGGAACATGTTCTGGTCGCGCTCGTCTTCATGTTCGGCGGCGTAGGCGCGATAGAGGGGCAGATCGAGGTAGCTGAGAAGGTTGATGACCGGCAGGCCCGCGGCTTCGATCCACGCGATGGTTTCGTCGAGGTTGCGGTCCATATCGGGGTCGTCGGCGCGCAGGATGTCGTAGAGCGGCGCCTCGGGAATCTCGCCGCGCGGCACCGCAAGCGCGGCGCGCTGCGATCCTGTTTCTACTTCCGGCGAGGGTTGCAACGCGCCCGGCGCCGGAAAGCTGTCAACCAGTTCCAAGGCCAGATTAGCGTCGAGGCAGCGGCTATAAAGTTCCTGCCAGAACTCGCGCCCCGTTTCCTCGGCGTCAAAATCGTCGCCCGGGAAAATCGTCCGAAAAATCAGATCGCCGTCCCGTGGGGCGGTGGACAACTCGGCACCAAACTTGGCCGCCAACTCGCCCGCCAATGCCGCAAACGCATCGATCTGCTCGGCCAGCGGCGCATGAAAAATCCATTGAAACGGCACCGCTCAACGTAGCACGAACCCGGCACCGACGGATACCGCAAACAGGCGCCCACCATATCGGTTGCTGGTATTGTATATGGTGAAGAGGTGCGATATGGGAACGGCTCGGAAAATAACGATCGAAGTGCCGACAGACCTCCTCCGAAAGGCGCAGGAGGCAAGCGGAAAAGGCATAACCCAAACCGTCCGCAGCGGGCTTGAACTCATGGCCGCGGCGCGCGCCTATGAAGGCCTGCTAAGGCAGCGGGGAAAGGTTCGCTTCTCCCAAAAACTCGCTGATCTGAAGGCTGATCGTTGATTGCGGCCGACACCAGCACCTGGATTGCGTTTCTCGGCGGAAACGATGGAACAGATGTCCAGTTACTGGCCAGCGCGCTTTCAGACCATAGTGTCGCGATGACGCCGGCCGTACTTGCTGAATTGCTCAGCGATCCGGTGCTCCCCGCCTCGACCGTCAGCATGCTTTGCGACCTGCCGCTCATGAGCCCTGCCGCGGGGTATTGGGAACGTGCCGGCCGGCTCCGCGCTAAAGTCAGGGCGCGGAAACGCAAGGCCCGTCTCGCCGACGCCCTGATTGCTCAGAGCTGCATTGACAGCGAGACTTCGCTCATCACACGCGACAGAGATTTTCGGGCGTTTGCCGAGGCCGCTGGGCTCAATATCGCGGCCGGGTAGTCCAGCCGCGCCTCTTGTTATGCTTGTCTTATGCGCCGCTACTGCGAGGTGCTGTTGCTGCTGCTGTTGGCGGTTGGGCTGCTGGCGCTGGGCGCCAGCGGACGCCTGCCGGCTGTTGTCATCGCCGCAGTCGGGGTGCTGTACCTGTTGCGCGTCGTCGGTTGGTCGCGGCACTGGCCCCTGCGCCTTTCCGGCCGCGCACTGACGGCCGCCGGGCTGCTCTACATTCCGCTCTTTGCGCTCGATGCCATGGTCCTTTCCGGAAGCTGGAGCGACGCCGGGCTGCACTGGCTGGTCATCGCCGGCGCGATCAAAATGTTTTCGCTGAACCGGGGGCGCGACTCGCTCACCGTAGGCTTGTTTGCCTTTCTCGAGATGCTGGCGGCGGCGGTGCTGACGGTTTCGGGCGTGTTCCTCCTGCTCTTCGTGATCTTCCTGGTGTTGTTGGTCGCAACGCTTGTCGCGCACGAAATGGCCCGAGGCGAGCAGGCCGGCCGGCGTGCTACCGCGCCGCCGCCGATCGTCGGGCGGCTGCTGCGCTTTTCGCTGCTGCTCAGCTTGGGCGTGGCCGGCTTCACCGTGTTGATATTTTTCCTGCTGCCGCGCACCGCGCTCGGCGCGTGGGGCGGGCACCGCGCCATCTCCGCCCTGAGCGGCTTTAGCGACGATGTGCGCCTGGGCGCGATCGCCAGCTTGCAGCGCACCAATAATCCCGTCATGCATATCCGGCTGTTACCGCCGCCCGCCGTCGCCGTGGCGGGCAGTTCGGAAGAGGACAACACGCTGCTCAGCCCCGAGCAGTTCGAGCAAGTTACCTGGCGCGGCCGAGGTCTCACGAGTTTTGACGGACGCCGCTGGTACGACCCCAATACGCCCAACTACTACGCCACCGATGGCGGGCGATTCCAGGTCGCGAGTAGCGGCACCGCCGGCCAGGCGCGCTTGATCCGCTACCAGGTCACGCTCGAGCCCATGGCGTCACCAGTACTGTTCTTCCCTTCCCGTCTGCTGCGCGCCGCCACGCGCTTTCCGGTGTTGGGGTGGGACCGCTCGACCGCCACGCTGAGCAGCCCAGCCAACTTCGCGGCCGAGCAGCAGCTCGGCGCCGGCGGGCCGCAGTTGAGCGCCGGCGGCTTTGTCGGCACGTCCTACTCCGGAGTCTCAGATCTGGCGCAGCCCTCAGTCGAGCAACTGCGCGCGGCGGCGGCGGCGACGCCGCGGCGCCAGCGCGTCGGCATGCTGCCCTACTTGCAGCTGCCCGACGATCTCGACCCGCGCATTCGCGCGCTGGCCCGCGCCATCGTCGCGCACGCGCGATCCGACGATTACGACCGCCTCGCCACGCTCACCGACTACCTGCAAACGCTTTATCAGTACACCCTCGACGACTTGCCGCAGGGACGCGATCCGCTCGCCGAATTTCTGTTCGAGCAGCGCGCCGGCGACTGCGAGTACTTCGCCTCCGCGCTGGCCGTCATGGCGCGGTCGCTTTCGATTCCCACGCGCGTGGTCAACGGATTTCTGGGCGGCGTTTACAACCCGCTTTCGGGCGAGTACGTGGTGCGCGGCGGTGATGCGCACTCCTGGGTGGAAGCCTATTTCCCCCTCGGCGGCGACGCGGTTGGGCGAAGAGGCAACCGCGGCGTTTGGATTAGTTTCGACGCCACCCCGCCCGGCGCGGCCGTCCACGCGGGCTTGTGGCCCAATGCCGGCATGGTGTTCGACGCGCTGTCGTCGGTATGGCAGGAATGGTTCGTCAATTACGACTGGGTGCGGCAGGCGAACACGGCCCGGTCCTTGCAGTCCTCGCTGGGCGACGTGGCCAACCGGGCCTGGGAAAATGGACTCGCCGCCGCCGGTTCCGCCTGGCAAGGTTTGACCTCGGCGACGCGCGTGAACGCAAATGGCGATGCGCATCCGCTTGAGTTGGGGGGCGCCGGGATCGTTCTGCTCGGCGGTCTTTTCGTTGGCATGGCCTCCTTCAGGCGGGGGTGGCGGTTCTGGCGCCCGTGCCAAGCGCCGCTTCCCGCCCATGTCCGCGCGGCCCGCTCGGCCTACAGTCAGTTCCAACGGCAGTTGGCGCGGTCTGGAATCGCCGTTGCGCCCGAGCATACCAGCGACGAGCTGCTCGCCCTGCTTAATCAGCGCCCCGGCCCGGCGCCTTTCCGCGCTGCCGCGGCGGCATTCGTCGCCAGCTACCAGGCGGTGCGCTTTGGCGCCGCGCCGGTGGACGGCCTGGACGAACCCTTGCGCGCGCTGCGGCGCGCCCGGCGGGCACCCGCCGCATGAGTCTCCGCTGCTGCATTGTCATCCCGGCCTACAACGAAGCCCCGCACCTCGCCACGCTGGTACCGGCGATCTTCGCCCTGGCGCCATTGTTGCCCACCCACGAGCTCTTCGTTCTGATCGTTGATGACGACTCGACCGACGACACCGCCAGCTTGATCGCCGCGCTGCAAGCCCACCATGCCAACCTAAAAACGCTGACCGGCAAAAAGCGCGGGCTCGGCATCGCCTACAAGCGCGGCTTCGCTTACGCGCTCGAGCGCCTGCGCGCCGACCTCATCGTGCAAATGGACGGCGATTACCAGCACGACCCGGCGGCGCTGCCACTTCTCATACAGGCCTGCCGCCCGGGCGTGGCGGCGGTGGTCGGATCGCGCTTCGCACCAGGCGGTTCGACGCCGACGTTCTCGACCCGCCGCCGGGGGATGAGCATCGGCGGCACCTGGTTGATCCACCACTTTGCCGGTCTACCCCACCTGCATGATTACACCAGCGGCTTTCGCTGCCTGAGCGCGCCGTTGCTTGCGCGCTGCCTCGAGCAATGCCGACTCGATCACCTCGCCACGCGTGGCTATGCCTTTCAGACATCGCTCATCGCCGAACTTCTTCTCACACGACAGCCCGTAATCGAACTACCGATCGTTTTCGGCCAGCGTCAGCACGGCCATTCCAAGTTGACGCTGCGCGATTATCTCGAGTTCGCCGCCAATCTGCGTCAATTGCGCCGGCGCTGCCGCAGGCGCGCCGCGGTGGCCGCCGCCGCCTCCTGACCGCGGTCAAAAATCAGAGCACCGCGACCTGATCGCCGCCCAACCCGACCTCCAGTGCTCTCCACCCCGCCAGGCGCAGGTCGGCCCCGCGCAATCGCTTCAGCGGTTCGCACCGCAGCGAATCGAACTGGAGATAGACCTCGAACTGAGGCATGAATTCCGCCAGCCGTTCGGCGAACCCATCCTCCTGCGCATTTGGCGTGCAAGTGAAACGAAAACTGAAAAAGAGGCTACGCATTGGTGACAGGCGGCGCGGAAACTTCCAGATCGCGGTCGCTGAGCTTCCAGTGGGCGCGCTCGAGGGCGCGGTGGGACCAGACTTGGGGAAGACGCGCCAGCGCCTGGGCATACCCGGCATGGTAAGCGAAGTTGCCCTTAATCAGCATGTGCGCCAACAGCAAATGCGCCCATGCCAAATGCCACAACAGCGAGCCCCGATCGAGGTTGCGCCAGTGAAACAGCAGGCGGTTGCGTTCGGTGACCTTGGCGCGGTAGAACGCGTTGCGATGACGGCTCACGCTCGAGCTCAGCTCGTGCAACACCACCGTGCGCGGGTCGTAGACTAGTTTCCATCCGCGCTTCCGCGCCCGGTAGCTCAGGTCGAGGTCCTCGCTGTAATAGGGAGCAAAGATAGGATCGAACCCGCCGAGCGAAAGAAACACTTCGCGGCGGAAGGCGCAGAAACCGCCCACCAACATGAACGTCGGTCCGGTGGGCGCTTCGAAATTGCGCCATGTCTCCCAATGCCCCTTGCGCCAGCGGCCGAGTTTGCCTCCCGTGGCGAAAGTCTTTTCAGGCCAATCACAGCCGCGAAATGTCACGCCAAATACTTCGGCGTCGTCGAACCAGGGCGACACAAAATCCAAACCGCCCGGCGTCATTTCCAAATCGTTGTTGAGCAGCACCACCACCGGCGCTTGCGCGGCGGCGACACCGGCGTTGGCCGCCGGGGCGAAGCCTTGGTTTCGTACGCTGAGGGTTTGCCTCACTTCCGCGCAATGCTCCGCCAGCCAGGCGGCGGTGCCGTCGGTCGAGCCATCGTCGGAGACGACGACCTCGCAGCCTTGGCCGTGGGCCTGGGCCCAGCGCTCGGCCTCGGCCACAACCGAAGGCAGAAAGCGTTCCAGCAGTTCCCTGCCGTTCCAAGTGGGAATGACAACGCTCAGCGCCGGCGTCACGGCAAGATACGGTACACCGCGGTTATGTTGGCGGTCACCGTAATGGTTTGCGGCGAGAAGGACTCGGTGGGCGCCGGCGCCATCGCGCGCGGTCCGGCGGCCGCATAGGCCATGATCGCCTGCGGGCGGGCCACGTCAACCGTGGCGCAACTCAATGCATCGAGATGCTTTCCGGCGGCGCGAGCCAGAGCCTCCGCTTCCTGGCGCGCCTCGCGGTAGCCATTGGCGATCGCCTCCGATTTCGCCGCGTCCTGATTCTTCAATTCAAACCGCACGCCGCTCGGGCCCTGAATGCCTTTGGCGTTGATAGCGTTGATCAAAGGGCCAATCTTGGCAAAGTCGGTAAGGTCGAGTTCCAACGCGGCACTTACGACGTAGCCGGTAATGCGCCGGGCGGGCGGTTGATAATCAAACTCCGGCTGCACGCTGAAGCGGCTCCAATGCGCCTGCGCGCTGGTGAAGCCCTGCCCGGTCAGGAGGGCGCGCACCAGCGTGGCCTGTGTTTGAGCCTCCGTGTAGGCGGCGGTGGCGTCGGCGCTGCGGCCCTCGATATTGATCGAGACCACCGCCGTATCGGGGTCGGCCGACACGCTGCCGGTGGCCGAGACTTGAATGGTGTTGGCCGCGGTTGCATTCTGGCCGGCGAGCGCCAGCGCCAGAATCGCGGAAAGAAAGCCAACGCGAATGATCGAGATTCTCATATTACCCTCGCAGTTCACTTAGGATATACCCATGGAAATGATGATCGTCGCCGGCGAAGCCTCGGGCGACGCGCACGCGGCCGAATTGATGATCGAGTTGCGGCGCCGCCACCCCGACCTGCGATTCTTCGGCTGCGGCGGTCCGCGCATGGCGGGCGCCGGGGGCGAGCTCCTGGTTTCAGCGTCGGAGCTGGCGGTGGTCGGACTGGCCGAAGTGGTGCGCCATCTGCCGCGCATTCACGGCCTGCTGCGCCGGCTGCGCCGGGCGCTGCGGCAGCGCCGTCCGATGGCGGTGATTCTCGTGGATTTCCCCGATTTCAATCTCCGCCTCGCGGCCGCCGCGGCAGCGGCGGGTATTCCGGCGATTTACTTTGTAAGCCCACAACTCTGGGCCTGGCGCTCCGGGCGGGTGCGGCAGATTCAGCGTCACGTGAAGCGCATGATCTGCATTTTTCCGTTTGAGCAGGAATTCTATAAAACCCACGGTGTCGAGGTTGATTCAGTCGGCCATCCCCTGGTCGAGCGCATCGCCTCGGCGACGTTGCCCAGCCCCCAGGAATTCCGCTCCGCCCAGGGCATCTCCAGTTCCAGCACAATCGTCGCGCTACTGCCGGGCAGCCGGCGGCGCGAACTTGAATTTCATCTGCCATCCATGCTCGAGGCGGCGCGCTGCCTGCACGCCGAGCGCGATATCGACTTTGTGCTCCCCGTCGCGGCCACGCTCGACCGGGCTATGGTCGAGGCGCAGATTCCCCCGCCTATGCGCGGCTATACCCACCTGGTTGATTCCACCAACGCCTATGCCGCCGTGGCGCATGCCCGATTGGCGGTGGTGGCGAGCGGCACGGCCACGGTCGAGACGGCGCTTTTAGGCACACCGATGATCGTGGTCTATCGGCTCTCGCGACTGAGCTACCAAATGGGACGCCGTATGGTGAAGCTGCCGCGCTACGCGATGGTCAACCTGATTGCCGGGCGTGAGGTGGTTCCTGAACTCATTCAATCCGAATTCGAACCCGGCGCCATTGTTGACTGGGCCCATCGCCTGCTCGAGGATGGCCCCAGCCGGAACCAAATGATTCTGGACCTGGATGAAGTGCGCCGCCGCCTGGGCGCCCCCGGCGCCATCGCCCGGGCCGCCAGCGCCGTCGAAAGTGCGCTGGCCCTCGGCACAGCCTAAAATTCCGAAAATACCTGCAACCGGAAGGCCCTAAAACGGCTCTGCACTTATATAGGCTTGCCTAGACCCGCCTGAGCCGAATCGCGGCTCATGTAAACTGAAGGAGTACGGCGCATGCGCAATTGGCCCAAGTATTTGTGCTGGCTGGCGGCCACGGCCGCCCTGTTGACCGCGATTCCGCTGCGCGCCCAGATTCCTCCGCCGCCCACGATTGTTCGTTCCGCTCCGGCCACCCAACCAACCACGGCCCCGGCCGGGCTGCCGGTCGCCGCACCGGCGGATTTCACCGTTTCGCACTACGACCTGAATTTGCAGTTTAACTTTCCCGCGCATCAGCTTGACGTCAACGGCAAGCTGACGCTAATGCCCAATGTCGAGATTTCCTCGGCCGCCTTTCACCTAAACCAAAACTTGCAGGTGCAGGCGATCACCGATGCCGCCGGCGCCGCGCTCAGCCAGCAGCGTCAGCAAGACCAGGTCATCGTCACCTTCGCCCGCCCGCTGACCGCGAAGACGCCGGTCGAGATCGGCTTTCGTTATGCCGGCCCGCTGGCCGACGCCTCGCTCAGCCCGATTGCGGGCATCCGCACCGCCTACGTGGGCACCGACGGCGCCTTTCTGCTCTACCCCGGCGAATGGTTTCCCCAGAGCGGCTACGGCACGGACCGCTTTACCTCGACCATCACGGCCAGCCTGCCCAACACCATGACCATGCTGGCCAGCGGCACGATGAGCGCCACACCGCAAGCCGGTGGAATGGTGAGCTATCAATTCCAGCAGGCGCAGCCGAGCTTTCCGGGCAGCGTCGTGGTCACGCCGATGAAGCCGCTTGCGCCGCCTTCGGCCGGCGGCGTGACGGCCAGCTTCTACTTCAATCCGGATGTCCCCGCCGATCTGGCCACCAAATATGAGGCGGCGGTGGCCGACATCTACGGGTTTCTGGCCCAGACGTACGGCACGCCGCCGACGCACACCTTGCAGTTCGTCGAGCTGCCGGCCGACGCGCTGCCCTCGTTCAGCTCGCCCGACCTGATCGTCTTGTCGCGCACCTCGATCGGCACCGCCGTGAACACCAACCTGCTGGTGGACGAAATCGCCCAGCAATGGTTTGGCGTCATGCTCAGCCCCGCCTCGCTCAACGACGCCTGGCTGCAGTACGGCGCGGCCCGCTTCAGCGAGGCGCTTTATATTCAACACTCCCAGGGCGACGCCGCCTGGCAGGACTTGGTGCAGCAGCTCGAGG
>JANWLQ010000010.1 GCA_025450725.1 Terriglobales bacterium | reverse complement strand
GCGGCGCCGCGCCGGGCAGGGTGCCGGTCTCCGACCAGCGGTTGCCGTAGCGGTCAATATTGTAAGTGGCGGAATCGCCGGAGCAGGGCGCCGCGGTGCAGCTTGCGGTGGCGATGCGGTTGAGCGAATCCATCGTATAGGTGAAGTTGCCGTTCACGGTATCCGTGGTCGCGAGGACGGCGCTGTCGGGGGCATAGCTGGCAACGGAGAAGCTGTAAACCGTGGTGCCGCCGGACCAGTGGCCGTCGGTGCCGCCGGTGAGGGTGGGGCCGGAGGCATTGGCGGTGAACGAGGGATAGGGAAAGTCGGTCGGGTTGTCGCTCTGGCTCGATGCGCTCAGCGGGTAGTTGGTGTTCGAGCCGCTGCTATTGGCGGTGATCTCGACGTCGGCGCCGTTGGCCACCGCCGTGACCAGGCTGCCGCTGAGACCCGCCGCCAGCGCGCTGGCCAGTGTCTGCGCCGTGCTTTGTGAACCATAGGTGCCCTGGCCGTGGGCGGTGCCGACCTGGCCGTAAACCGCGCCCGTGTCCCAGATGTTGCCGGGTTCGTAGACCTGCTCGCTGCCTTCGACGCTGATCGTGCCCGTGCCCGGCGTCCCTCCGGTTTGGGTCTGTCCCACGATGAGCGCAATCGACGTCGGCCGCAGGCGCGCGTCGTAGCCGCGGTCCTCGTTCAGGCCGTTGCCCAGCATGGCCGCGACCTCCTGGCCATTGGCGTTGTAGCTGACGCCAGTGACCAAATTGCCGAGGGCGCCAGTTGAGAGCGAGAGCGGCTCTCCGGCCAAGTCAAACGTGGTGGCGGCGGTGTCGCCCTTCGAAAAACTAAAACTCGTCAGGTCGCCAGCGAGGTCGAAGCCAGAGCTGAAGTTGAAGGTCGCCGGCGCGCTCCAGGCGTTGGGCGTCAGTTGGTACTCGAGCGCGGTGCGCCCCATGGGATCGTAGGAAAAGACGGTACCGGTATGGTCGGCGGTGGACTCCGAACTCAGCCGCCCGGCGGTGCCGATCAGGTTGCCAATGCCCAACTCGGCCGTGCCGCCATAGGTAAACGTCACCGCCGGGGTCGCGTCGCTGTAAGTCTTCGCGAGAAGATGGTGGTCGGCGTCGTACTGATAGCAGGTGCGCACGCCGCGGGCGTCGGTGCGGCTCACCAGGTCGCCGGCGAAGTTCGGGGCGGCGCAGTTCGAGTCGGAATCGTATGCATACCTCCACGCCCCGGTCTCCGGGTTCGCGGCCGAGGTGAGCCGCGAAAGCGCGTCGTACTGGAAACTGCGGATTTCAGCGCCTTGCGTGACCGATGTCAGGTCACCGAGCGTGCTATACCCGTAATCGGTTTCGAGACCCGTAGCCCCGATCGCGTCCGAACAGGGCGAGCCCGTGCCGCCCGGCCCGCTTACGCCGCTTGTGACCTCGCAAACCGAGACCAGCCGGCCCAGCCCGTCGGACTGGCTCACATGCGTCACGTTGTTGCCGCCGTTGCCCTCGTCGGCAACCTCGGTCGCATTGCCGGTGTAAGCGTACGTAATCAACCCGCCGCCCGCATGCGTCGTGGTGAGCACCCTGCCCAGCGCGTCGAATGTAAAGGTGTCGCCCGCCGCGGCGCAGCTTGGCGCTCCGCCGTTCGAGGTCGACGAATTTGGATAGCTGACGAAGCCCTTGAGGCCGAGAGGGTTGTAGCAGGTGTCCACCCGGCTCCAAACGCCGGCCGAGGTCTCGTGGGCGACGACGGTCGGCCGCTCCAGCCCGTCGAAGGTTTGCAGCGCATCGCTCCAGTCGCCGTTCGCATCGATCTTGCGCCTGGTCTCAATGGTCGACGACGTGTAGCCATAGGTCGTCTCGCCGCCATCCGGATACCGCACATCGTCGAGCCGGTCCCATGCGTCGAAGCCAAAGTCCGTGATTTGATTATTCGCGTCCGTGGTCGAAGCCATCGTCCCGCCAGCGTAGTTCCAAGTGTACTTGGTGACGTTGCCCAGGCCGTCCGTCGCTTGGGTAAGGTAGGCATTTGTGTTGCCCGGCGGTATACCGCTGGCGAAACTATCCGTGTAGCTATACGTTGTGGTGTGGTTGGCGGCATCGGTCGAGGTAAGGCGTTGACCGGTGTCGTCATTGGTATACACGGTCGTCAAACTGGTGCCGGGCGCCACAAAACCGTGGGTGCTGGTCAGGTTGCCGGCAACATAACCGTAGCCGGTCTGGTGCTGCACCACCAGGTTCGTGGTTTGGGCCGCTGTTTCGTCGTAGCCGTTATTGGTTTCTGATACCCAGTTGCCGCCGGGCGATCCCCCGCAGCCGACACCACCGGAGCCATCGTAGACCGTGGTGACGGCGGGGCGATCCACGATGCCGGGGATCACCGTAAACGTGGCGTAGATGGTGCACGTTTTCCGCAACAGCGCCGCGGCGCCGCCTGCAGGCGGATACCCCCACTCGTCTTTCTCCGTGACCTGCGCGTTTGCGTCGTAGCTCAGATTGGTCAGGCTGGTGGCGATGCCGTTCAGGCTGGCGCTCTTCTGTGTGAGTTTGAACGGATAGCCGGTCTCCCATTGCTGATTGACGCTCTCCATGATGCCGCCGCTGAAGTCGTTGCTTGTGATCGAGGTCGCGAGTGGGATTTGGGTCGCGACGTAGCTCGTGGAATTGAGCGCAGGGAATACTTGGCCAGGCGAATAGGTATAGACCGTGGTGTAATGAGTCCCATCGGGTACGTCGGTCGTAATGACCGTCGTTGTTTTGCTGTCCCATAGGGTCGGATTGCTTGCATCCCATGTCGTCGTGTAGGTAAAGCTCTGGTGCTCGGTTTCGGTGGCGCCGTCGGAACTTACGTAACGGTCGGTGATCACCGGGTTGTCAATCCGCGCATCGCAGCTTACAAAACGCTGGTTCTGGTAGATGCTTAGGCGGTCCGCCAGCGATTGTGGGTCCATGCCCCAGACGTAGCGTACATAGCCGCCATTCGGATAGGTTATTTTATTGACCGTTCCGTAAACCGGATCATAGGAAAAAACGTAGGTGCCCTCGGGCGTGGCGATCGAGGTCACCGCAGTGCCGGGCCCCATGGTCACGTTCTTGTTGACGCACGGGTTGGAGCCCACGCCGACCGCGTTGTTGGTGGCGCTGGCCGTCTCCGCCGCCCAGTGGACCTGGTAGGAATTCGCCATGCCTGGGATGGTAATTGTGTCCGTGGCCTGACCAATGCTGGAGAACGAAATTGTACGCCCCAGCGTGTCAACGATTTGCAATCCTGTGGGGGAATACGCATAGGTGATCATATTGCCGTTGCGATCGGTGACGGCGCCGGCAAGCGCGCCCAAGGTTCTGTTGTCATCATGCGTCGCGAACTGGTACGTGGTCCCGTCAGGGTCGGTGATGAATACAGGAAATTCCTTCCAGCTTCGATCCACAAGCGCAGTGGTCTTCGCGCTCCAGCCGGCGGAGGTGGCTTGTGTCGCCTCCGGATACCAGTTGTCGCAAGGGTCATCATAATTGCCGAGGGGCGGCTGCCCCAGTGAACGCCCCGTTACCGATAGATTGAACGGAATGCGGTCGCCGCCCGAGGTGCGCATGCTATAGCCGGTGGAGACCGTACACTTCTCCACGCCGTCGGGTGAGGCGTCATAGGTGCTGATGGCAAGCGACGGAACAGGGTAGCTCCAGCCGTCGCTGGACACCAAATCTTTTTCGGTGATATAGTCAACCACTTCGTTGCCGAACGATGTGACCGTACGCGCCTCCGAACTGCTATAGGCGATGGCAAGATCGGGCTTCAACTGCCGCCCCGGCGGCACCGGAAGTTGGAAACTGAAGTTGAGCGACCCATTCTCGGGGCTAACCATTTCGTGGCCCCCGCCGCTAATACTGGCGGGGCTCGGGTTCGGCGGGGCCGACACGCTCTGCTCGCCGAAATTGACCGCTTGCGTTGATGGTCGCAAAGGCGGCGGCTGGGCCGGTGAGCTGCCGGCTGGCGCCAGCGCCATCGTCAAGACGCCGTCGGCGCCTACTCCCCAGCCCCCGCCCGGCACCCAGCTTAGCGTATTGGCGCCGCTTGATCCCGAACCGGGCATCGGCATATCAACCCAGCCGAGGTAGCCGTAGGCATCCAATTGCTGCCGGGTCACTTGGGCTTCCAGCGTTCCTTCGCTAACAGCCGGCTGGCTGGTCCCGACATCGCCGTTGGCAAAGTAGGAGAACAATACGAGATCGTTGCCCACTGAATTGCTTACCGGAACCGAGGCAAGCGAGGACGGATTGCTGTTCGGGCCGTTGTAATCGGCGGTGCCCACCGCGGAGTTGCTGGAACACCAACCGTTAGGCGCGTCAAACGGCGTCGAGGCATTGATTCCCTGGTAGGCGACCGCAAGGGCGCCCATCCATGTGGACCCATTGGTGGTCAGACTGAGGGAACTGGGCGGTGTCGCGCCCGCGGGGTAAACGATGTAAAAGATTTGCTCCTGGTCCATCGCGTCGGCCTGGAGCGAGCAGTAGTCGCTCCAGCCGCTGGGCGTCGCAAATTCGGAGTTCTCGCCACGGAGAGCCGCTTCAATGATGTAGACCGTTTCGGTGCCGACGGCCGTGCCGCCGTTCGGCAGATTGAGCGTCAGCGTGCTGCCGTAGGGCGCGTCATAGGCCGTCTGCGGCGTACCATACATCGTGGGAGTTTGCGCCGCCAAACCGCCCGCCAAGCTCGTTACCAACGCCACCACCACCCCACCGAACACACTCCGGACGACACGCATGACACGCTCCGTTTTCAGGCACTCGCCCTGTGAGGTTGACGCAGCCTCACCGACAGTGTCGGGTTCAATTATTTGGCGGCGCAGTCAGTGCAAAATCGTTGCACGCGATGAAATTGAGATGCTGGCACTCGGGCCAAAGTAGCCGGAAATGAGAAAAATTCTTGCGGGTCGAGAGCTGGCGCACTTGTTCGCCGGCTCGACCGTATCCAAGTGGCCATGGCGCCATACGCAGACAGCGACCGAGTCCTCCGCTGAGGAGATCGAGGTCGAGGAGCGCGAAATTCCGAAGGGCGATCCGCTGTCCTGGAGCGAAGTTCGTCAGTCGTCGCACCGCCGTCGCCGAAGGCGAGGGCCAGCGACGTAGCATCGCGGAGTCGCGGCGGGTTGGAGCGAACCGAGGCGCGCCAACTGCGACAGGTTGACAACTTTGTCTGCCGGCGAGGGTTAATTAAGACGAGGAGCTTGTCCGTATAATGGCGCGGAGAAGTCAGGGAAGAAACGCGTCCTAGTCAACGGTTGCTGGTCGGATCGGGTGCGCGGTCACCGTCACGGTGTTGGGAAGCGTGGATTATCAGGAGCCGCGCAGCGGTCCGAGATCAGAGGCTCGCCGCAGTGAGATTCAGCCAAAGAAAGGTCAGTGCGCAGCCCACTACAACGCCCAGTACTCGCGGAACGCCACCTTACGGTCGGATGGCTAAGTCTTGGCGCCAGGTGGTGGGGGCGTTGCCGAGGGCGCGGGCGAGCGTGAGTTTGGCCACGTTGTGGGCGTAGACGCTGTTGATGTAGTCTTCTTCGGCGGTGGCGGATTGCTGCTGGGCCTGGATCAGTTCCACGGTGTTGATCACGCCGGCTTGGAACCGGTCGCGGGTCATGCTGAGCGCTTCGGCGGCGGTCTTGCGATTGGCATCGGCAACCGTCACCTGCTTGGCGGCGGCGTCCAGGTCGAGCATGGCCACGCGCACCTGGGCTTCGATCTGACTGCGCATATCGGCGGCTTCGGCCTGGCGCTGGGCGAGGGTGGCGGCGGCCTGTTCGCGGTCGCCGGCGGCGCGTCCACCTTGCCAGAGCGGGATATTCAACGTGCCGATGACGGTGAAGACGCCGTGGGAGCTATTCCAGAGCGACGTTCCGATTACGCCGTAGTTGCCGTTGACGGCGGCCGACGGGAGGCGTTCGGCTTTGGCGGCGGCGAGGGCGTAGCGGGCGGCTTCGGCCTGGGCGTCGGCGGCCTGCAGGTCGGCGCGCTGTTCCAGCGCCAAGCGCACCGCTGCTTCCAGAGTCTCGGGAGGCGGAGGCGCGAACGGAACCGCGTCGGCAATGGTGAAGTCGCCGGCGGAAGGGAGGCCGATCATGCGAGCGAGGTTAATTTTCTGCTTGGCGAGGTCGTTTTCGAGCGACGTCAATTGCAACTGCTGGATCGCGGCCTGCACCTGATTCTGATCCACGGTGAGTTGGGCCAGGGCGCCGACGCTCTTCTGCTGCTGGGAACGGTTGAGAATCGCATTCGCAGTCGCCAGTTGCGCCTGCGACGAAATCAGCCGGGCTTGGGCGGCGATGACGCCGAGGTAGGCTCCGCCGACGGCGAGGACGACGAGATCGCGCGCGTCTTTCAACTGAAGCTGGTTGGCCCGCAGCGACTGTTGGCTGGCGCGGTAGTTGTTAAGGCTGGTGAAGTTGAACAGGCTCTGCGAAAGCGAGGCCTGCAACTGCATGTAATTGAACGGCCCGACGACGGAAGGGAAGCTCAAGCCGGCCCCAATGCCGGTGGCGGGCAGGTTCAAGCGGAAGCCCATGGCTTTGAGATCGGTCTGCTGTTCGGTCTCGGTCAGCGATCCGTTCAGGTTGGGCATCAAGGCCGAACGGGCGACGCGGGTTTCGCCTTGCGACTGACGCACGGTGTTCGACCATTGCGTGGCGCCGAGGTTGTAATCGAGACCACGGGCGATGGCGTCCGACAGGCTAAGCGAGCCGTTAAAGGGCGCCTTCGAGGCCGACGGGGTGCTGCCGGCGAAGGAGGCCGAGGCGACAACCGAGGGCTGCAGGGTGTTGATGCCGGAACCGGGAGCGGAGTTTTGGCTGGCGTTCACCGTGCCGGCGAGCGGCGCACGGCCGGAAAGCGGGAGCGGCGCCGCCGTCTGCTGGGCGGCGATCGGCGCGGCGATGGCCACGACCAAGGCCAGGCTAGAGCAGATCCGATTGCGGGAAGAAATAAGCGATCTCCTGGCGCGCGGTTTCGACCGCATCGGAGCCATGAATGACATTGCGCTCGATCGAGGTGGCGTAGAGCTTGCGCAAGGTGCCGGCGTCGGCCTTGGCCGGGTCGGTAGCGCCCATGACGCGGCGCAATTCAGCGACGGCGTTGTCGCGTTCGAGCGCGGCGACGACGACTGGTCCTTCGGTCATGAAGCGAACCAAATCCTGGTAAAAGCCGCGCTCGCGGTGGACGGCGTAGAAGCCCTCGGCCTGGGCGCGGGAAAGATGGAGCCGCCGCAGGGCGACGATCTTGAAGCCGGCTTTTTCCAGGTGGGCGAGCACCGCGCCGGTCAGGTGGGCGGCAACGCCGTCGGGTTTCACAATCGTAAGCGTACGTTCAGTTGACATATTTCTTGAGTGTTTCTCCCATTTCCGCTGGACTCTGACAAACGTGAATGTTGGCGGCGGCCATGGCGGCCATCTTCTCGGCGGCGGTGCCCTTGCCGCCGCTGATGATGGCGCCGGCGTGGCCCATGCGGCGTCCGGGGGGCGCGGTCTGGCCGGCGATGAAGCCGACCACCGGCTTCTTCACGAACTCCTTGATGTAGGCGGCGGCTTCCTCTTCGCCGGTTCCGCCGATCTCGCCGATCATCACGATGGCGTCGGTGTCGGGGTCGAGTTCGAAGAGCTCGATGGCATCGCGGTGCGTGGTGCCGATAATCGGATCGCCGCCGATACCGATGGCGGTGGATTGGCCGATGCCGAGCTGGGTTAGCTGGTGCACGGCTTCGTAGGTGAGGGTGCCGCTGCGGCTGACGATACCGACGCGGCCGGGCTTGTGGATGTTGCCGGGCATGATGCCGATCTTGCACTGGCCAGGCGTGATGATGCCGGGGCAGTTGGGGCCGATCAGGCGCGAGGACGAGTAGCGCACCATATCCCAGGCGCGGACCATGTCGAGTGTCGGGATGCCTTCGGTGATGCAGACAATGAGCGGGAGTTCGGCGTCGCAGGCTTCCATGATGGCGTCGGCGGCGAAGGGAGGAGGAACGAAGATGACCGAGACATCGGCGCCGGTGGCGTTCACGGCCTGGCGCACGGTGTCAAATACGGGCGTGCCTTCATGCACGGTGCCGCCCTTGCCAGGGGTGACGCCGGCGACGACGTTGGTGCCGTACTCGCGGCACATGCGGGCGTGGAAACTGCCTTCGCGTCCAGTGATGCCCTGGACCAGGAGTCGGGTGCGGGAGTTGACGAGAATTGACATTGTTTACTTTTTCCCCGCGGCGGCGGCGACAACCTTTTTGGCGGCGTCACGCATGTCGCCGGCGACGGTGATGGCCAAGCCGCTGGCGGCGAGAATGGCGCGCCCCTGCTCGACGTTGGTGCCTTCCATGCGGATCACCAGCGGCAGCGTGAGATCGACGGCGCGGGCGGCCTCGACGACGCCGGTGGCCAGCGTGTCGCAGCGCAGAATGCCGCCGAAGATGTTGATCAAGACCGCCTTGACGGAGGGATCTTTGAGGAGGATTTGGAAGGCGTGGCGCACCTGCTCGCTATTGGCGCCGCCGCCCACATCGAGGAAATTGGCGGGAGAGCCGCCGGCGTACTTGATGATATCCATGGTCGCCATGGCGAGGCCGGCGCCATTCACCATGCAAGCGACGTTGCCGTCGAGCTTGATGTAGTTCAGTCCATAGAGGCTGGCTTCGACCTCGAGCGGGTCTTCCTCGTTGAGGTCGCGGAGGGCTTTCAATTCCGGATGACGATACAGCGCGTTGTCGTCGAGCGTGATTTTGGCATCGAGCGCCATGACCTGGTTGTCGGCGGTGAGGATCAGGGGATTGATTTCCGCCAGGGTGCAGTCGAGCGCGGTATAGGCGCGCGCGAGGCTGGTCATGATCTTGACGGCGGAGTTCAGGGCCGCCGCGGGCAGGCCGAGGGCAAACGCCAATTCGCGAGCTTGGTAGGGGAGCAGGCCGGTGTCGGGGGCAAAGGTCACTTTGCGGATGGCGTCCGGGTCCGTGGCGGCGACCGCGTCGAGTTCCATGCCGCCGGCGGCGGAGGCCATGAAGACGGGCATGCCGCTGGCGCGATCGAGAACGATGCCGACGTAAAGCTCCTTGACGATGTTCGCAGTTTCCTCGATCAGGACGCGGCGCACGAGGCGACCCTCGGGGCCGGTCTGGTGAGTGACCAGGGTCATACCGAGTATTTGGCGCGCCAGTTGGTTGGCGGCCTCGGGAGAGGCGGCGAGCTTGACGCCGCCGCCCTGGCCGCGGCCGCCGGCGTGGATTTGGGCCTTGACGACGGCCCGGCCGCCAAACTCCCTGGCGATGTCGGCAGCGTCATCCGGCTGATCAATGACTCGGCTGCGCGGAACGGCGACGCCAAAGCCTCGGAGGAGTTCCTTAGCCTGAAATTCGTGGATTTTCATGATTTCGGGAACTGTAATTATACCCAAAACTGGGATGTTGTTTTTTTGATAGCCTATAAACCTGCATGAATGATCAGTTGCCGGTTGTGATCGATCGTCTCGGGCGTTGGCTGCGGCAGGCGTCTAAATCGCCAGAAGCGCACGAGGTACACCGGCTGCGGACCTCAGTGCGGCGGATCGAGGTGCTACTCGGCCGACGCTTGCAACAGGATGAAAAGCTGGAGCGCCAGCTGCGGCAATTGCGCCGGCGGGCGGGGCGGGTGCGTGACTTGGACGTACAGACTGAACAACTCAGGCAACTCCATCTCGACAGCGATGAAGGGCGGCGCGCGCTGTTGGCGCTGATGGAAAACGAGCGCAAGCAGCAGGTACGTAAACTGCGCAAGCGGCTCGACTCCGACGACAGGCGCAGCCTGATGCGGCGGGTGCGCGCGGCGGCGAAGCGCAGGGCGACGGTGTCGCGTGTCGAAAGCGAAGGCTTGGCGGGCTTGTGGCGGCGCTTCCCCGCCCTGAACGGCGCGAATCTCCACGATTTCCGCAAGGCGTGCAAGCAGTTGCGCTACCTGGCGGAGGCGCACGGAGCCGGCGTCGAACAAGCGGTGCTGGCGGAAGCGCTGCACCGGGTGCAGGACGCGATCGGCGCATGGCACGACTTCAGCGAATTGCAGCAGCGGGCGCGCGACAGTAAAGTCGCAGGCGGGGCGTTGCAGGCGGCGATTGATAACGCGGTCGCCTCGCATTACGCCGCCGCGCTGCACAGCGCCGAGCGGCTGCGCAAGGCGCCCATGGGGCACGCCGGACCGGTGCCGGTCAACGCCGCGCGGGCATCGGCGTAAGCGATGGCCCGGCGGGCCGCAGCCACGCTGGCAGCTATTGACGTAGGCGCCAACTCGGTGCGGCTCAGCATTGCCCGATTCCAGGGGCGGCGCCGGAAGGTGATTCATGAAGACCGCGAGGTGATCCGGCTGGGAGCGTCGGTGTTCCAAACCGGCGCGCTCGCGCCGGACGCGATGGCGGCCACCATCAAGGTGCTGCGCCGCTTCCGGCGGGCGACGGAAAAATTCGGCGCCGACGAGGTGCGCGTGGTGGCGACGAGCGCGCTGCGCGACGCGCATAATGCGCGGCAATTGATTGACTGGGTGCGCCTTTCCACCGGATGGACGGTGGAGATCATCAGCGGCCTGGAAGAGGGGCGTCTCATTCACCTGGGAATCACCGCTTACGGAAGGCTGCGCAGCACGCGCGTGCTGCTGGTTGACCTGGGCGGCGGAAGCTGCGAATTCACCGTATCCGTCAATGGGCACATTCGGAAAATGTGGAGCCTGTCGCTGGGAGCGGTGCGGCTGACAGAGGAGTTTCTACCACGCGACCCGCCGAAAAAGAAAGAGGTCGAGCGCTTGCGCAGCTATATTGGCGAGCAATTGGACCGGATTGCGCGGGACGTCAAGACGGCGCATGTGCAACTGGCGGTGGCCACCTCGGGAACGGCGGCGACGCTGGCGACGCTGCACGGCGCGCGCACGGTGCCGCGCGCGGCGGTGCAGCAATTATTCCGGCAACTGACAAAACTGGGCGCGGCGGGAAGAGCGAAGCTGGCGGGCGTGGGCCCACGGCGCGCGGAAATCATTGTCGCGGGCGCAGCGCTGTTCACGGAAATGCACGCCCGCTTCGGATTGCGCGGCTTCCGCTATTCCCCGCTCGGCCTGCGCGACGGGCTGCTGGCGCACATGGCGGCGGAGCGCGAACGCCGGGGCGGGCAGCCGGGAATCATCGACACCGAACGCTGGGACGCGCTGCTCGCCATGGGCCGGCATTATGGGGTGGACGCCGACCATGCGGCGCAGGTGCGCCGTCTGGGGTTGGAGCTGTTTCGCGGCCTGGCGCGACTGCATCAGCTTCCGCGCGAGTACGCGGAATGGATCGGGGCGGCGGCCATGCTGCACGAGATCGGCAATTTTATCAACCGCAGCGGCGCGCGCCGGCACAGCGCGTACATCATTGCCCACTCCGAAATCTTTGGCTATACCCCGGAACAGCGGCAATTGATTGCCGCGCTGGTCCGCTTCCAGGGGCGCCCGCGCGCAGGGGCGGAGGAGCCTTCCCTCATCCGGGCGGCGATGGTGCTCCGGCTGGCCCGCGCGCTCGATCAATCGCGGCGTGGGGCGGTGCAGTCGGTCAGGGCGCGGGTGGGCGCCAGCGAGGTGACGCTGAGCCTGACGGCGGCGCGGCGCCAAGGCGATTTGGAGGTGTGGGCGCTGGAAAAGGAAAGCGCTTACTTCGCCCAGGTCTTCGGAAGGATGTTGGCGGTGAAGCTGCAAGCCATGCCTACGCCATAAGCCACGCTTACGGCATAGACGCCAGGAGGCGGGCCAGCTTGGGTGTGAGCACCCATTCCAGCGAGGCGCCGCCGCGCCCGAGTTCGACGCGCGCCAGGCCAGCCTTGCGCAACTCTATTTGCACCCCACCCAACATCCGGCCAAGAAACTGGCTCAGGGTGGGATTGTGGCCGACAACCATGATGGCTCCCAGGTCGCGGTCAATCAGGCGCTCGAAGGCGGCGTAGCTGCCGCCGGGCGCGAGCGCCGCCTCGATTTGGATTTTTTCCTCGAAGCCCATTTCATTCGCCGCCAGGCTGGCGGTCTGGGCGGCGCGCTTGAGCGGGCTGGAGTAGATGGCGTCGAGCCGCACTTCGAGCGCGGCGAGTAAAGCGCCCATGCGGACGGCGTCGGCCGAACCGGTGGAGTCGAGCGGACGCTTGCCGTCCTTGGCGGCGTCGCTGAGGCGTTCACCGGCGCTGGCGTGGCGCAGGAAATAGATGGTCATGGAGCGGTCTCCGGGGGTGGAATGTCGGCCAAGCCGGCGTGGCCGAGGGAGCGGGCAATGAAATATTCCTGCGCATTGAAGCGGCGGCGCGCCAGCTTGGGGCGGCGGTAGTTGCCGGTGGAGGTGAGCCAGCGGGTCTTGGCGGTGTCGGCGAGGTAGGCCGCCAATATCTCATCGCGCACGCGGTGGCGCAGTGCGGCATCGGCGATGGGAAATACGACCTCCACGCGTTCATATAGATTGCGCGGCATCCAGTCGGCGCTGCCCAAGTAGACCTCCTCGGCGCCACCGTTTTCGAAATAGTAGATACGGCTGTGTTCGAGGAAGCGCCCCACAAGGCTGCGCACACGGATGTGGCGGCTGAGGGTGCGGTGACCAGGGCGCAACGCGCACATGCCGCGCACGAGCAAGTCTATTTCCACGCCGGCGGCGGAGGCGGCGTACAGCGATTCGATAAAACTCTGGTCGAGCAGGCCGTTCACCTTGGCGATGATGCAGGCCGGCCGGCCCTGGCGGGCGTGTTCCGCCTCGCGGTCAATCAGCCAATGGATTTGCGCCGCGAGATTCGTGGGCGCGACCAGCAACGGGGCGAACTGGTTGCCGGACGCGGCGGCGTCGGCGTCAGTGGTGAGGTAGGTGAAGACCGCCTGCGCGGCGGAGGCGAAATCCTCGCGGGCGGTGAGCAGACTGAAATCGGTGGAGGTGCGCGCGGAGCGGTGGTTGTAGTTGCCGGTTCCGAGGTGAAGGTAGCGCCGCAGGGCGCCATCCTCATCCTG